>NZ_JBKIWN010000012.1:0-4432 GCF_058146165.1 Streptomyces sp. AM25
ATGACCTACGAGAACAGCGAAAGTCGAGGAGCACGGGATGACGCACAAAATCGCGCAACAACGACCGTCGTCGGCACTGCGGTCCGCCGCGAGACCGGCCGTGGTCCTGACCGCCGGGCTGGCGCTGCTCATGAGCGCGGCGGGAGCCGCACAGGCGGCCGACGGCCGGACGGCCCAATCCGCCTGCGGGGCCCTCGCCGGCCGGGCGGCGCCCGTGCCCGCGGCCGCGCCGGCCCCCGAACAGAGGGCCGTCGGGAACGCCGCACAGAAGATCTCCTACAGCCTGGCCCCCGAACTGCCCATCGGCCTCTGGTCCTCCTCGGCCGTCACGCTGCGCACGCCGGTCCGCAAGGGGACGGTGCGGCTGGACGTCGACAGCCGCGGCTTCAGCACCGACTCCCTGGTCGTGCAGCGCTACGTGCCCGCGACCCGCACGTGGACGGACCTCAAGACCGGCCCCGGCGGCGGCAGCGCGCCGACCCACGGCGTCTTCACCTTCCCCGTGACGACGTCCGCGGACGCCCGCCACCCGCAGACGGTGGCCCTGCGGCTGCAGGACCTCGACCGCCCGGGCACGCTCTCGGTCACCGCCTCCGTCGACGACGGCCGCGGCCACACCTACCGGGCCCCGGCCCGCACGTCCGCCGCGACCCGCCCGACGACGACGGTCACGGGCTGGCCCGCCAAGGGCGTCACGCTGCAGCGGGGCGGAGCGGCACGCCCGTTCACCCTGACCGTCAGGAACACCACCGGCCGGACGTATCCGGCCATCGCGGTCTCGTACTACGCGTACGGGGCGGGCAAGAGCCGTGCCCTGCGCCCGGCCGACCTGGTCCTCCAGCAGTACCGCGCCGGCCACGGCTGGGAACGGGTCCCGCTGGTCGCCAACGGCTGCGACCCCGGCATGAGCGCGGCCCTGCGCCCGGCGTCCCGGGCCGTCGCACCGGGTGCGACGGCCGAGTACCGGCTGCGGGTCGCGGTGTCCCGCACGGCGCCGGCGGACGTGGCCACCGCGGAGTCGGGCGTCGCCGTCTCCAACGGCGACCAGTCCTTCTCCTCGCAGGAACTGCCCTTCGCCATCGGCGCGGGGAAGTAGGGGCGGAGCCGACTACGCCGCGTAGCGCACCCGTCGTGTCCGGCGGTACTCGCCGACGAGTACCGCCAGGGCCGCGGGCACCGAGGGGCGGGCCGGCCCGCGGAGGATGCCCGCTCCCTTCGCCGCCACGGCGTCGGCCGTGAGCAGTTCGATCCGCACCGCCGCGTGCACGAACGGCCGGTGGGCCGGCGCCACGAAGCCGGCCATCCTGCGCCCGGCCGCCAAGTCCTCGCGCGCCGCACGCAGATGACGGGCCAGCAGCGCCCGCACCCCCGGCGTGTCCCGTCCGTCCTCCAGGTCCGTGCTGGACACGCCGTGCTCCCGCAGCGTCTCCTCGGAGAGGCCCAGACGCTCGTCCTGCAGGTCCTCGGCCAGGTCGTTGACGAAGTCCAGCCGCTGGCTGCCGTCGATGTAGGAACGGCACGCCGCGCGGAAGGCGTCGGTGCGGTCGTCGGGGGCGAGGAGACAGGCGATGAGCATGAAGCTCGGCAGCGAGTAGGAGTCGACGTAGTGCCGGTGGTCCTCCTCGGTGGCGAAGCCCTTGAAGTCCAGGTCGGCCGGGGCCGCGGCGAGGAAGTCCTCGATGCGGCCGCGCAGTACGGGATACCGGGCGGCGGTGTGCAGCACCGGGCGGAGCACCGGGTGACCGGCGGAACCCGTGGCCAGGCCCTCGCGCACCTGCCTGTCCCACTCCGCGTGCCCGGCGATGCGCTCCGCGAGGGGGCGGCCCTCGTCGAGGAGCCGGTCGGTGTGGTGCATGAAGGCCGTGGCGGCGACGACGTGCGGCACCAGGGCGGGGGGCAGCAGCAGCCGGGCGGCCAGATAGGCCTGGCGGCGGTAGCCGGCCACCAGGACGCGGGCGCGCGTGAAGTCGGCGCGCAGCTGCGGGTCGTGGACGCCTGCGGCATCCAGCATCGTGTCCCACGAAGTCATCTGTCGTTCTTCTTCGTCGTCGTGCCCGGCGGCGGACACCCGCCGGTGCCCGCCGCCGGACGGCGTCAGGAGAGGGGTACGGCGAGGGAGTGCCTCGTGCCGTACTCCTGCAGGGCGGGCAGTTTGGCCGTCGTCGCGGTGTCCGACGGCATGGAGGTGAAGAGTTTCATGCCCGGGGACTCCAGGGCCTCCAGCATCACGTAGTCGAACGTGAGGCTGCCGAGCTCGGGATGGAGGAACTCGCGCTGGGTCGAGTGGAATTCCGCGATGTCGTGTTTGTCCCACCAGTCGCGGAACTCTGGGCTCGTCTCGCGCAGTTCGCCCGTGATCCGGTCCAGGTACGGATCGCCGATGCGCTGCCGGGAGTCCACCCGGAACTGGGCCAGCAGCGACTGGGCCTGTCCCTCCCAGTCGGCCATCAGCGTGCGCATGCCGGGGTCGCTGAACGTCAGCCGGATGAGGTTGCGTTCGGTGGCCGGCAGGCGGCCCGGATCGCCGATGAGACCGGCCATGGAACGGTTCCAGGCCACCAGGTCCCAGTTGACGTCGCTGAGGTAGGCCGGGTGCGGGTCGAGGGCGTCCACGAGCTTCTGCAGCGCGGGCGTGGGAGCGTCTGCCGGACAGGGGTATTCCAGCAGGGGCTCGTCGGCCAGTGCGTACAGATGGCGTCGCTCGTCCCTGTTCAGCTGCAGGGCGCGGGACAGGCTCTCCAGTACCTGGCGGCTCACGGTGATGTCGCGCGCCTGTTCCAGCCAGGTGTACCAGGTGACGCTCACCCCCGAGAGCTGGGCCACTTCCTCGCGGCGCAGACCCGGGGTGCGGCGGCGGGAGCCGCCCGGAATGCCGACGTCCTCGGGGGTGATCCGGGCCCGGCGGGACCGGAGGAACTCCGCCAGGGCGCGGCGTCGTTCAAGGTCAGCCATCAAGCCCCCGTCTCTCGAGGGCCGACGGGGGGTATGGGGGGTGGTCCCGATGGTAGTGGTGTCGATACCAGCATAATCGGTCACTGTACGCGACAGCTTCCCTGCCGGAGGATCAAGAACGTCAGCCCGGGTCCTTCCGCTACAGGGGTGCGGAAGGGCCCGGGGACACACCTCCTGCTAGGCCAGCAACAACGCCCGGTCCCAGGTGGGGGCGTTGCCGGTGGTGGCGGCGAGAAGAGCGAGCACCACGCCCGCCGCGCCTTCCAGCAGGCCCGGCCCGCCCCGGGCGAACCTGCCTCCGTGATCACCGAATTGTGACAGTTGAACGGTCAGTTCAACTGCAGCACGGGCGAATTCCGGATCGCGGGTGTCGTGGGCGAAACGCAGAGTGATCTGCAACAGGCCGGCGATTCCGTGGCACAGCCCCGGAGTCGCACCGGCCCCGCGCCGTCCGGCCGGGCGGCGGAGCGCCGCCTTCAACGCCTCTGCCGCCAGGGAACGCAGGCCCGGATCGTCGAGGGCCGTGCCCGCCAGCCACAGCGAACGGGCCACTCCCGGGCTGCCGTAGCACCAGGAACTGTGCGGGGCACGGCCGGAATCCGATGTTCCGTTCAGTCCCGCGAGGTCCGGCCAGTCGGGCCCCCAGGCGTCGTCGGTCCGCTGCACCAGGAGCCGGTCCGCCGTCCGGCGGACGGCTTCCTCCTGGCCCGGCACCTGCACACCGTCGGCCATGGCCAGGGACAGCAGCGCCAGGGGGCCGGCAATACCGTGCGAGAGCCCGCAGTTGAGCGCGCCGCGGGGGAACCGGCTGCGCAGCCCGTCCGTGGGCAACGCCTCGACGGGAGTGAACCAGTGCGGCACTCCGGCGCGTTCGCCGCTCAGCGCCACCAGGGCGCTGAGCACCGCGTGCAGCGCCCCGGCGGCTGCCGGATCGCCCCCGGCACGGCACAGCAGGTGGGCCCCGGTCCCGGTGATGCCCGAGATCACGTCGAAGGTGCGGTATGCCGTGCCGTGCATGCCGTCGGTGCACCGTGCGGCCCGCCCGATCGCCGCGGCGGCGATCCGTGCGTCCAGGGCCGTCAGCAGCTCCCGGTGGCGGTCCGCCAGGGACCATGCGGCGAACGCCGGTCCCGACAGGCCTCCGTACAGACCGGGACCGGCCGTTCCGATGCGCGCAGCACCTGCGGCTGCCGCGGTGAGGTACCCGTCGGCCATGGCGGCCCAGCCTTCCCCGGGCCGGTGCATGTCCAGTTGGTGGTACGCGAGGGCCAGCCCCGCGCCGCCCCTGGCCAGGTCGGGCCACACGCGGACGGGAGCCGCGCGGGGCGGCCCGGCCAATACGGCGACGAGGCGCAGGGCCGCTTCGGCCGGCTCGCCCGACACCGCGGGTGTCCACTGCCTGTCGCCCAAGTCGCCTTCTCCCGCGGAGGGGTGGATGAGGGGCCGGGGGGGGGGGGGGGGGGGGGGGGGGGGGGGCGGG
>NZ_JBKIWN010000012.1:4442-190329 GCF_058146165.1 Streptomyces sp. AM25
CCCCCCCCCCCCCCCCCCCCCCCCCCCCGGCCGTCGGTGTCACGCCTGACGTCAGCAGAAGCGCGTGTGATGCGTCGTGCAGTAGTCCGTGCAGTCGAAGCTGGTGTGGCCGGTGTCACAGCACATCACGGGCTCCAGTGTCTGTTCGTCCGTCTCCGGGAGCTCCTGGAGTTCGAGGACCTGGGTCTCCATGGATCACTTTCCTTTCGGTCTGTGTGGTCCGTTGTCTTCTCCGCCGGCGGAGGTCAATGGGGTGTCGGCGAACCAGGAGCGGCCGCCGCCGTTCCTGAGCCGCAGAAGGAAGTCCAGTACGCCGGCCGACCCGACGTTGTAACTCGCGCAGACGTCGCGCATCGTGTCGTCCGGCACCAGGAGCCGGCCGTCCCGCAGCGCGGCCCGGACGAAGACGCAGAGTGCGGACTCGGCCGCCCACTGCCGGTAGCGCTGCTCTCCGGTCGCGTCGGCCAGGTCCAGCAGCAACTCGGCGTTGCCCGCGACCCCGTGGCAGGTGCCGGGCGGCAGCCGCCAGCGGTCCCGGTGCACCGCGACGGCCGCCCCCCGGGCGTGGTCGCGGAACACCTCCTCGCCGGTGGCCCGCCACAGGCGTACCAGGAAGGAGCCGACCCCGGAGGTGCCGTTGCACCAGAAGTTCAGCCCCATGCGTTCGCCACGGCCCGGTCCCTTCGGCCAGTCGGCTGCTCCGTCGTCGCGCCACCGGGCCACCGCGCACAGCGCGTGTCCGCCACCGGCCGCCACGTCGACCAGCTCCGGGCGGCCGAGGGCGCGGCCCGCGGCGAGCAGGAAGGCGGCGTTCCCCGCCACTCCGTGCCCGTAGCCGTACAGCACCGATCCTGCGAGGTCGTCGCGATGCCCGGGCCCGGCGAGCCAGTCCACCCCGCCGCCGGTGTTCCGCGTCAGGCGGAGCACCGACTCCGCGCATTCCACGGTCCGTTCGGCGAACCGCGCGTCGCCGGTGGCCCGCCACAGGTGCAGCTGTGCCGTCCCGGCTCCGGCCAGGCCGTGGCAGACATCCGGATTGTGCCACTTGAGGGGGATCCGCAAGGCGTATTCCAGCGCCCGGCCCGCCATCTCCTCGTCATCGAGGGTCCGTGCCGCCTCGTACCACGCCCACGCCGCACCGGAGCGGCCGAAGTACAGGCCGGGCAGCACCCGGCCGGGCAGGGCGAGCCGCCGGTCGAGCCACTGGGCGGCCTTCCGCAGCGCGGGTCCGGCCGCATGCCGTCCGCTGCGCACGGCGCGGTCGAGGACGGCCAGCGCGCCGGCCGCGCCCATCTGGACGTTGCACGGATCCCCGTACGGCAGCGAGAGAGGGCGCGGCCACAGGTATTCGGCGTCCGGATCCATCGTGTCCGAGAGGTGGGCCAGCCCGTCGTCGATCAGCCGGTCGGCATCCTCGTCCCGCAGCACCGGCCCGCCGGTCACCGGCGGTTCGCCGTGCTCCGCCCGGAGGAATGCGGCCGCTCGCGGCAGCGACCAGCGCTGTTCGGCATCCGCGGTCAGGCCGAGCAGCAGTGGGGCGAGCGCCCGGAGCGCCGGGTGCGCGGGAGCCGCGGCATCGACGATGGCGGCGAGGCGTTCCCCGGCGGGCCTGCCCGGTCCGGGGGAGTCCGGGCACAGGACGGGGCTGATGCCGGTGGTGACGTGCAGGAGCGTGGCGCCCAGGCCGAAGCAGTCGGCCTCCGGTCCGGGCACGGGTGACGGCTTCCCGGTGTGTCTTCGCGCCCCTTCCAGGTACTCCGGCGCAGTGAACCCCTGTGTGCCCGCCACATGGGCCGAACTGCCCGCCTCGGCCGTGCACTCCATGTCGACGAGGACGGGCGTGCCGTCGCCCCGCCTCACGATGTTGCCGGGCTTGAGGTCGCGCAGGACGAGGCCCGCGGCGTGCACCTCGCCGACGATCCGGATCAGGTCACGGGCCAGGGAGCGGGCGACGGGCAGCGGGATCCGGCCGCCCCCCTGCTGCAGGGCGTCAGCGGCCCACTGCTGGAGGTTCGGACCGTCGACCAGGTCCTGGACGAGGAACACGTGCCCTCCGGACGCGAACACCTCCCGCGCGGCCGGGGTGACACCCTGCGGCGCGAGCCGGTGCAGGACGGCCGCCTCGTGACGCAGCCAGTCCCGGGCGTCGCGCCCGTCCAGATCGGCTCCGATGTGCGGCCGGGCCTCCTTGAGCAGCACGTCCTCGCCGGTGTGTTGGTCGTGCGCGCGGTAGACGCCACCGCGGTTGGAGTGCCGGATCGCCTCCCTGACCAGATAGCGGCCGGCGAGGAGCACGGGTTCGCCGCGTCGGCGCCCCGCACGCTCCGCGGGTGCGGTGGGCGGGAACGGCAGCGCCGCCCACGGCGGGGGCGAGAACCAGGGGTTCCGCTCGTCCGGCAGCAGAGTGCCGTCGGGCGCCTCCAACCGCCCTTCGTAGAAGCCCTCGTCGTTCAGCTCACGCGGTCTGCTGAAGCAGCCGTAGCGGTAGTGCACCAGACTGTCCGCCCGGTAGCGCCGGTCCGACAGGATCGCCGGGCCCGGAAGCCCAGCCGTCGCCCGGTGCAACTGCTCCGCCAGGAGGCGCAGGTGGCCGTCGTCGGCAGGATAGGCGGTGAGGAACTTGCCCGACTGCGACCGGTCGGCCCGGACCGAGGTGAGCTCGGCGGCGTTCTTCGGGGTGGCGGCGAACTTGAAGGCGCATCCGTGCTCCACCAGCACTCCGGCCGCCTGCTCCAGCACTCGCGGTGCCGAGAGGGGCGTGGCCGACAGATGCAGCTTCCAGCCTTGCCGGCGGCGGGTGTGCCGGGGAGGGGTCACCATGCACCAGAAGTCCCCGTCCAGCATGTGCCAGGTGGACGTGAGGCCCGAAGTGTGAAGGATCTGGGCAACGATGTGCTGATATCCCGGAACCACGCGCACAGAGTGGCACAACAGCCGATCGGAGGGGAGAGCTCCGTCCTCCCGCGAATCGCCCTCCCTCTCGCCCTCCCTCGAATCGGGGATGGTGCGGCATCGGCAGGTGCCGCGATGCTGGGCCGAGGTCCGTATGTGGCATACAGGGGAGGAGGGCCTTCGTGGTCCGGTGGAGCAGGTCCCGGCGGAGCAGGTGGGCCGGAGTCGTGGCGGTTCTCGCGGCCCTGGCCGGAGCAACGGGCGTGCCCGCGGCGGCCGGTGCCGGGGGCGGCGGTGCAGGGGACTGCCGGTCGGTGACGTCGCAGGGCGCGGTGCAGGGCACGGTCCGCGGCGGCACCTGCGCCTATCTCGGAGTGCCGTACGCCGCCGCGCCCACCGGGTCCCGGCGCTTCCGCCCGCCCGAGCCGCCCACCGCTTGGCGGGGGACGCTGCGCGCCGACGCCGCGAAGCCGCCGTGCCCGCAGGACTTGAGCGACGGGGACGGGCGCGGAGACGAGGACTGCCTCCACGTGAACGTCTGGGCCCCGCGGGCGCGCGGGGCGCACCGGCCCGTCATGGTGTTCCTCCACGGCGGCGAGAACGTCATCAACAGCGCGAGCGACGCCATGACGGACGGCGCCGCCCTCGCCGCGCGCGGCGACGCGGTCGTGGTCTCGGCCGACTACCGGCTCGGCATCCTGGGCTGGACCGAACTCGGCTCGCTGGACCGCTCGTACGCGGGCTCCGGCAACAACGGGCTGCGCGACGAGGCCGCCGCGCTCGGCTGGGTGCGCGAGCAGGCCGCCGCCTTCGGCGGGGACCCGCGCAACGTCACGGTCTTCGGGCAGTCGGCGGGCTCGGTGTCCATCAACGCACTGCTGGCGGGGGAGCATCCGGAGCGGCTGTTCCGCCGTGCCGTGACCGAGAGCGGGCCCGGCTACCTGGTGCACACCCGCCGCTCGGCCGAGTCCGCCGCCCAGCGCGTCTTCACCGCGGGCGGCATCCACCGGGTGGGCGACCTCGCCGCGTTGAACACCCGGCAGATCCTGGAGCTCCAGCGCACGGCGCGGGCAGCGGCGCCGGGGCTGGCCGGTGCGGTCTTCTTCGGGCCGTACGTGGACGGTTCGCTGGTGCCCGGCCAGGTGCTCGACCGCGTCGCGGCGGGCAGCGCCCGGAACGTCGACGTGATGTCCGGCAGCAACACCAACGAGACGGACTTCTGGGCCCTGTTCCAGCCGAACATCCTCAAACTGCCGCTCAGTGCCTACGCGGTCTTCCCCGCCCCGCTCGCGGCGCGCAAGCAGCAGATGTACGACGTCTACGCCGCCGACCGGCCGGGCCTGGCCGAGGGCCGGGTGGTGAACGCCATGCTCACGGACCAGATCTGGCGGATCCCCTCGGTCCGGCTGGCCCAGGCCCAGTCCCGCTGGCGGCCCTCGTACGTCTACCAGTTCGACTGGCACGTGCCGTACGCGAAGGGCGTGCCGGACGCGCAGAACCTGGGCGCCATGCACCAGTTGGAGCTGCCGTTCGTCTTCGGCACGCTCGACCTCGGGTGGGTGCCGCGCGGCAAGGAGACCCTGGCGGCGCAGCGGCCGGAGCTCACGCGGCTGTCGCAGGCGATGATGGACGCGTGGGCGTCCTTCGCCCGCACGGGGAGTCCCGGCTGGCGGCCCTATCGCGGTGCGGACCGCGCGACGCGGATCTGGGACGTGCACCCCACGGTGCAGAGCGCTCCGCGGGACAACGAGCGGGCGTTGTGGGACGGTTACGGATTCCCGGGCTGGGACTCCTGAGCGCGCATCCCGGCTGCGGGCCGTCCGTGGTTGCTCGCGCAGTTCCCCGCGCCCCTTTGGGGCGCGGGGAACGCTGGATCAGTGCGGGGCGTTCCCCGCGGTGACGTTCACCGCAGCCCACGCCTTGTCGACCGTCTGGTACTCCGTGCTGCCCTGACCGTAGATGTCCGCGGCCGCCTGAAGGGTGGCCGTGCGGGCGTCGTGGAAGTCGGAGCTGGAGACCAGGTACCGGGTGAGCGCGCGGTAGAAGATCTGCTCGGCCTTGTCGCGGCCGATACCGGTCACGGTCGAGCCGTCGTAGGTCGGGGAGTCGTAGGCCACGCCCCCGACGGTCTTCTGGCCGCTGCCCTCGGAGAGCAGGTAGAAGGCGTGCGAGGAGACGCCCGAACCCGCGTGCACCTCGCGGTCGTAGGAGCCGCTGTCCCAGTAGTCGACGGTGCCCTCGAGCTTGTCGAGCGAGGGGTGGTCGAGGCGGCGCAGGAAGGTCTGCTCCAGGCCGAGCTTCTCGCCGATGAGGTAGTTCGGCGGGTTCTGCGGGTTGTTCGTCTTGAACTCCACGGCGGTGCCGAAGATGTCCGCGAACGACTCGTTGAGCGAGCCCGCCTCGCCGAACTGGTTGCCCTTGTCGTCGGTGCGCGTGGGCTGGAAGTTGGCGGTGGCCTCGACGACGCCGTGGGTGAGCTCGTGACCGGTGACGTCCAGGGCCACCAGCGGCTGCTTGAACGTTTCTCCGTCCCCGTCGCCGTAGAGCATGCAGGAGCAGTCGGGCGACCAGAAGGCGTTGCCGACGTTGCTGCCGAAGTGGACGAGCGCGTGCGGGCCGGCGCCGTCGTTCTTGATGCCGTTGCGGCCGAAGACGCTCTTGTAGAAGTCGAAGGTGCTGGTGATGCCGTACTGGGCGTCCACCGCGGCGGTGTTGACGTCCGACGTGGTGCCGTTGCCCCACTTGTTGTCGGTGGTCGTCAGCTCCTTGCCGCTCGCGAAGGTCCCCAGCTCCTGCGAGCCCGCGTCACGGGTCTCGGTGTTGCCGCGGGAGGGGTCCTTGAGGACGAAGGAGTTCTGGGCGGTCTGCGTGGTGAGCAGGGGCACGGTGCCGACGAAGAACGAGGTGCCGCTGCCGGTGGCCGGCGCGGGGAAGCTGCCGGCCGTGGGCTTGGCGGGCTTCTTCGCAGGGGTCCGCGCGCCGGTGCGCGGGGCCGCCGGCCGGCCCAGGTCGCGGAGCTTGGCCTGCAGCTGCGGGGAGATGAAGCCGTCGGTGAGCGGGGTGCTGCTGAGCACCTTGCCCGAGGCGGCGTCGACGACCACCGAATGGGCGCTGCCGGCCTCGGCGTTGCGGCTGCCGGTGACGGTGACTTGGTAGGCCAGCACGCTCTTGCCCTCGCGGGCGTCGATGACCAGCCGGGCGGAGCCCGCAGTGCCCTTGGCGGAGGCGGCGGCCTTGGCGGCGGCCTCGTGGGCGGCCAGCTTCGGCTCGACCGTGGGGACGGTCACGTCGTGGTGGACCGCGCGGCTCGCGCCGACGTACTTCTGCTTGGCGTCGAGGTGGACGACGATGTCGCCGCCGATCACCGGCACGCCCTTGTGGCTGCGCTCGAAGCGGACGTGCCGCTTGCCCTCGGGGTCGACGAGGGCGTCCTTGACGGTCAGCGTGTCGGCCTTGCTCACGCCGGTGGCTCCGGCGTGGGCGAAGGCCGCGGCGCGGGCCGCCTTCACGAGCTGGGTCTCCGCGCTGCCGGTGGGCCGGGCCGAGGCCGTGGTCACCTTGGCCGCGGAGGCGGGGGAGGGGGCGGCCGTGGCCGTGCCCGCCATGGTCGCCGCCGCGACGACTGCGACGGCGACGGTGACTATTCGTCTGTGTGTGGGGGTTGTACGCACTGGTTCTGCGCCCTTTGTCCTGGGCGGTCCGGGCAGGACCGGACGCGCGCAATGGACGGGGTGCCGTCACATCGGCACCACGGGGACCTGTGGTCCCGCCCAGGACAATGCCGCGTTGGCATGCGCATGAAAAGAGGGGAAGGGTGACCTGTCCGGACAGTTGATCAACTGTTAACAAAGGACCAACAGCCCGTAACGGGCAGGCAACTTCCTGTTCCGTTGCATCCCAAGACGGGTCAACCTCCGGGAAGGTTGCCGTCGTTCGGGAAGTGATCACTATGTGAGACGCGGCCCCGGCCAACTGCCGCCCGGCACGGGTGTTCCCGAGGTGCGCAGTTCCCTGGCCACCCGGTCCGCCGCCAGGTAGACCCAGGCGCGGGCGGTCTCGCCGGAGCCGGTGAGCCGCACCTCGCGCTCGACCCGGTCGTAGAGACTGGCGGGGTCGCCCGGCACGTGGTCCTCCAACGCGTCGAGCGCGTCGAGTGTGTGGCCGTAGCCGGCGGGCGCAAGCGTGACCAGTTCGCCGGACACCTCGCCCGCGGGGTCGGCCACCGCGTACGGATAGCCCGGCCCCTCGTACAGCGCCGCACCGTGCAGCCGCGCGGGCCGCACGGCGGTCGTGCGGCCCCGCAGGAAGAGGTCGTGGTTGCGCCGGCCGGGGCGCAGCGTGCCGTAGACGAAGACGGGCAACTGCCGGTGGTCCTGCGGGGTCACGTGGGTTCCCTTCGCGTACGCGGCACCGGAATCGCTCCGTCCGGTGTCAGGGACCGGCGCCCTCCCCCTCCACCTCCTCCTCGACTTCCCCCCGTCTGTGCACCCGTACCGCGAACAGGCTCCCGAGCACGCCCGCCACGAGTCCCCACAGCACGCCGAGCCCCACCAGGTGCAGCAGGCGTGCGTGCAGCCGCACTTCACCGCTGCCGAAGCCGCCCAGGTCGCCGAGGCCCAGCAGGGACAGCCCGTAGCGGGCCGAGACGTTCGTCAGCAGACCCACCGCCAGCAGGGTCGCGGCCAGGGCCGCCGCCAGGTGCACCGCGTGCTGCCAGGGACGCGTCCGCGCGGGTGCGCGCACCGCCGCCAGGAAGCCGGCCGCGAGCAGGGCGAGCACGGCGAGGGCGACCAGTACCCAGGCCCGGCCGTCGTGCTCCGCCAGCGTGGTGACGTTCACCGTGGCCTCGCCCCGGTGCGGCTCGCGCAGGACCGCCGCGAGGGCGGAGGGCATCGGCAGCCCGATGCCGGCGGGCACATGGCCCGTCCAGGAACCGCCGAGCCCGACGCCGAACGCCATCCAGGCCAGGTTCGGCAGGCCGAGCAGCAGCACCGCGCAGGTCTGCGCGCGGTGGCCGTGCGTGAAGAGGGTGACCACGCCGACGACGACGCCCAGCGCGACGTAGGCCAGCAGCACGGCGAGCATCGCGAAGGCGGCGGGCCGGACGGCGTCCTGGAAGGGCAGCAGCCGCGGGGGCAGCGGGGCCCGCCGGGACACCGCGAGGGCCACGGCGAGCAGGGCCAGCAGCCACAGCAGCCCGAAGCCGAGGGTGGGCCCGGGGTCGGCCCGGAAGCCCACTTCCGGGGTCACGCCCAGGGCCTCGCCGATGTCGTTGACGATGCCTCCGCCGATGCGCAGGGTGAAGGTGTGCCGGGCGGCCCGCGTGAGCAGCAGCAGGACCAGCAGCCACAGCACGGCCGTCCGGGCGACCCGGCCCAGCAGTTCCGCTCCGCCCGTCACCGCCCGGTGGCGCAGCGGGTGCAGGAAGACCGCGCCCGTCGCGAGGGCCCAGGCCAGCGTCACCGACAGCGGTACGGCCGTGAGCTCCGCGGCGGTGTGCCCGAAGAAGCCCGCGCCGCCGGCCAGTTCCACCGTGCCGCCGACGGCCGAGACCATCGTGGCGGCGACCACCGCAGGGAAGGCGCCGCCGGGCAGCCCGTCGGCGCCCGCGGCCCACAGGCCCGCCGCCGCGACGACCGCCATCGCGACCGTCCCGGCGGCCACGGCCGCGAACGCCTCGCCCCAGGCGCGCAATGGCCGGCTCATGGTGTCTCCGTCCTTCTCCCGGTACGGCTGCGGCCAACCTATGCCGGGGCCGGGGGCGGCACCCGCGGGCGAGGGCGACCGGGGGATTCCCGCGCCCGTAAGGGGCGCGGGGCTGTCACATCATGCGGCTCCGCCGCGTGGGCGCGACCAGCCACCCACGACCCGCAGCCGACGCACCACCCCAGGGGTCCGGGGCGCAGCCCCGAGGACATCGGCTGCGGGCGCGTCGTGGCTGATCGCGCCCACGCGGCGGAGCCGCCGGGGGCACCTCCTGGGGGCACCCCCAGCGGTAGCTGGGGGAGGTAGCTGGGGGAGTCGCAGCCCCGCGCCCCTTACGGGGCGCCTCCGCTTGCGGGGTGCACAAAATGCGGCATCAATCGGGAATGCGGTACAAAGCAGAATGAACCGGCTTCAGTACAGGAGATGAGACACGGCCGTGTCGTCCGAACCGCCGTCAGCAACCCGCCTCGCCGGCCGCGCGCCGTGGTGGCGGTCCAGGACCGCCGTCGTCACGGCCGTGCTGCTGGTGGCCGCCGCCCTCGCCGTCTGCTTCCTCCGCCAGGGCAGCGGCTCGGGTGAGGTCTTCCTGCAGGCCGCCTCGGCCGACGGCAAGGACCCCTTCACCCGTTCGACGGCCCGCAGCACCGGCCGGTACGCCTCCGTCATGGACGACGCCGGCGCCGCCGCCGCGGCCGGCGGATCCCGCAGCCTGCCGGGGGCCACGCCCGGCCTCTACGCGGGCACCCGCAGCGCCGCCGGCTGCGATGTCGAGCAGCAGATCGGCTACTTCACCGCGAACCAGGGCAAGGGCCGCGCCTTCGCCGGCGCGGCCGGCATCGACCCGGACGCCGTCCCCGCCTACCTGCACGGCCTCACCCCCGTCCACCTGCGCGCCGACACCCGGGTGACCGACCACGGCTACAAGGACGGTGCCGTCACCAGCTTCCAGTCCGTCCTGCAGACCGGCACCGCCGTCCTCGTCGACGACCGGGGCACCCCCCGGGTGCGCTGCGCCTGCGGCAACCCGCTGGGACCGCCCGTCGCCGTCCAGGGCACGCCCAGGGCCCGGGGCGACACGTGGGACTCCTACGACCCGGCGAAGGTCGTCGTCGTCACGCCCGCCGAATCGGTCCTGGACGCGATCGTCGTCCACGACCCCGCGAACGGCGAGTGGTTCGAGCGCCCGGTGGGCAGCAGTGGCGACAACGACAGCCGGGCGGCACAGCCCAAGGGCGCCCTGCCCCCGGGCCCGCCGCACCCGGCCGCCCCGTCGCCGGACCGCCCGTCCGCAGGCCGGCCCCACTGAGCCGCGGGCCGATGAGCACACCGCCCCCCGCCTCCCGGCAGGCCTCTGCAGCCGCCGTCCGCCCGGCCCGTACGGCCGCCGGACCGGCGGCCGCCGCCCGGCGGCACGGGACCGCCGCACGCGAGGCGTGGGCCGCGCTGCTGCTGACCGTGGCGGCGGTGGTCTACAACGACTGGCTGCTGGAGTTCCTCCTGCCCACCGGGCTGGACCCCCGGCACTCCTACGTCAGCGAGCTCTACGCGGCCGACCAGCGCTTCCGCGCGCTGTTCGGCAGCATCGAACTGGCCGCCGCGGCCCTGGTGGCGGGCGGGGCGCTGCTGGCTCGCGGCCCCGCCCCCGGCCGGTGGGCGGCCGCCGGGTGGTGGTCGCTGGTGGCCTTCGGGGTCTCGTCCGTCGCGGACGTCGTCGTGCCGATGCGCTGCGCGCCGTCGGTGGAGCGCGGCTGCGAGGCCGTCAACCCCTGGCACACCACCACCAGTGCCCTGGTGCACGCCGCGCTCTTCGCCTCGATGACCCTGCTCGTCGTCGCGGCGCACACCGGCCGACCCCCGATGCCGCTGGTCCGCCGCTGCGGGCCGTGGGTGCTCGCCGCCGCGCTGGGCACCGCGCTGGCCACGGTCGGGCCCCTCTTCGGCAGACCGGGCTGGCACGGGGTCCCGCAACGGGCCCATCT
The DNA here is from genome assembly GCF_058146165.1 of Streptomyces sp. AM25. Classification (NCBI taxonomy): domain Bacteria; kingdom Bacillati; phylum Actinomycetota; class Actinomycetes; order Kitasatosporales; family Streptomycetaceae; genus Streptomyces; species Streptomyces sp. AM25. Next base: position 15,020 of record NZ_JBKIWN010000012.1, read on the forward strand.
GGTGCTCGTGGGCGTGTGGTTCGTGCTCCTCGCGGCCGCCCTGCGGTCCCGGCGGGGCGGACGGGGCAGACTCCTGCCGTGAAGCAGGAGCCGTCCCCGCACTGCAGTTGCCGCACCTTCCTGTACGCCGCCGCCCTCGGGGCCGCGGCGGGCTGTTCGGACACCCGCCCGCACCCTCGCCCGAGCGGCAGCGCGTCCACTTCCGCCGCCCTGCTCCGGACGACGCCCTGGCGGCCGGGCCCCGGCGAGATCGCACCGGACGTCAAACTCCGTGCCGTGCAACTCGTCGAGGCGCTCGGCACCTGGCCCCGCGGCGGCGCGGGCACCGCCCCGGCCCGCGCCCGGACGGCCGCGCTCGGGCTCCCGGAGGACCTGGCCGGGCAGGCCGGCCCGCTCCTGGCCGGCGCGGACGAGGCCGCCCTCCAGGTGACCGACGCCCAGTACGGCGGCATCCTGGCGGACGCGGCCAGCGTGCTGGTCGTCTGCCGCCAGTGGAGGCGCACCGGCGGCGGGCCGGCCGCGGCGGGCGGTACGACCGTGGACGTACGGCTGACCCGGGCGCAGCCGCGCTGGACGGTCACCGCACTGCACCCCGCCGACCCCGGGCCGCCCGCCCCTCAACTGCCGGATGCGGCACGGTCGGTGCTCGCCCACTCCCGCATCCGCCTGCCCGCGGCGGCCGAGGCGGACATCCGCAGCGGCGCCGTCCACGCCAGTGTGCTCACGGCACTGCTGCACCTCGCGGACCGCTACCGCATGGACGTCAGCGTCGTCCGCTCGGGACACCCGCTGGACGTCTTCGGCACCGACCGGCCCAGCGACCACCCCAAGGGCCGCGCCGTCGACGTGTGGCGCATCGACGACCGGGCCGTGGTCGGCCCGGCGACGCCGCGCAGCCTCGTCGAGGGCTTCATGCGCGACGCCGCGGCCGCGGGTTCGTACAACGTCGGCGGGCCCTACCAGCTCTCCGGCGGTGCCACGGCGAACCAGTTCTTCTCCGACGACACGCACCACGACCACGTGCACATCGGCTTCTCCGACTGATGGTTCACCACGTCATCAGCGTCACCGGCCCGTGCATCCCGTACGGCTGGCGCGCCGTGCCGGCCTGCGACGTGCTGGTCACGCGCAGGCGGTTGCGCAGTGTCGTGGCGACCTCCACCGCAAGGGTGTTGCGGCCCGTCCTGAGCCGGCCGCCGAGGGCGACCACGGGGCGGGTCTGGTCGACGGGCGGCAGCTGTTCCCCGTTGAGGGTGACCCGGAACGTGCCGTGGATCCCGCCGAGGTCGAGCAGGGCGGTGCGCGGGCCGTCCGCGACGGTGAACTCCGTGGTGTAGGTGCCGATTCCGGAGACGTCCTGCAGCTCGGCGATCTCCGGCCACGGCTTGAGCGCGTCGAGGTGCAGCTCGTGCCGGACGTGCTCCGTCTGCGTCGCGGTGGCGCCCGGGCGCCAGTCGTCCACCGTCAGCCGCCAGGAGGCCAGTTCCTGCCGGCGGGCCCCGCCGGGTACGGCCGGGGTGCCCGCGGCGTCCAGGGGTGTGCCGGTGACGGGCCCGGGCGGGGTGTCCCGGCACAGGGCGACCAGGGCCGTCTGCCGCGGTGCCAGCCGGACGGTCACCTCGGTGCGGCCGGACCCGCGGGTGTGGCAGGCCAGCGGATGCACCTGTCCGGTCCAGGCATCGAGGACGTACGGGCGCCCGTGCCCCTCCAGGGACATGCGCGTCTCGGCCTGCGCGGAACCGGGGTTGAAGAACCAGTGCAGCCCCCGTCCGTCGTCCCGGCGGTGCACATGGAGCAGGCCGGCCCCGGTGGACGGCTCGGCCGAGGGTCGCACGCCCAACTGCCGCAATGTGCCCGGGACATCCGCCTCCGTGGCGACGTGCCGCACGCGCGGGTGGGCGAGCAGTCGCTGGACGGTCGCACGCAGCGCCGCGTCCCGGCGGTCCGTGTCGTGCGCGTAGGGGGTGTGCTCCGGCAGGTCGCCGACGACGATGACGGCGAGCCCGGCGCGGGCGTGGGCGAGGATGCGCTCGGCGGCCGGGATGTCCAGTGCCTTCTGGGCGTTCAGGACGAGTGCCCGGTAGCCGGGACCCTGCGGTGCGAGGCGGCCGTCCTCGACCGTGGCCGACGGGAGGGCGAGCGGGCCCGGTCCCACGAACTCGTAGCCGAATCCGGCTTGTTGGAGTCCCTGGTCGGTCCAGTGCTTCTGTCCGCCGACGTCCCAGTAGGAGTGCCGGTACACGGCGATGTCGACCTGTGCCCGCCCGGCGCGCAGGGCCGACTGCTGGCGCGTCAGGTACCCGGTGATGTCGGGCATATGGCGCCAGACCGGCTGCCGCGGTCCCCAGGCCTCGGCGAAGCCGGGGGTGTCCGGCTCGGGCGCGGCGAAGGGGGCCCAGCCGGGCCAGGCGGCCCCGGGGGCGTCGGCGTAGGCGAAGCCGTGGACGACGGCCTGGGCGACGCCGCCCGCGTAGTTCTGGTGGACGATCTCCAGCATGCGCTGCCAGGTGACCCCGTAGGCGTCCTGCAGGATCGTCCCGGTGCGGGCCCCGATCTCGCTGGAGAGCGCGGATTTGCCCGCGAGGTGGGCGCCGCCGGCCATGGCGCGGTAGCCGTCGATCTCGTCGGCGAAGAAGAGCTGTTCGGTCTCGGGCTGGTCCACGTGCGCGGCGGCCGAGGACATGTCGAGGACGGCCCCGTAGGCGACCTGGCAGCGGTGGCGCAGGCCCTGTTCGTGCGCCCAGGCGCGGATGCCGTCGAGGTGGTGGCGCTCGTAGAGCTCGGTCAGGGCCTGGTAGTAGTCGTTGCGCACGCGTGCCCCGAGCCCGTCGGGCAGGTCGAAGTCGGCGGGGCTGTCGGGCGTGACGGAGGTGAGGGCGCCCTGGAAGGTGTGCAGTCGGGGGATGAAGAGCACCGGCAGGAACGGGGTGAGGCCGTAGCCGCGCGAGGCGCGGAAGTGCGCGGCCGTGCCCGGGGTCCAGGGCAGGGCGAAGGAGATCTCCAGGGAGTCCTCGAAGAGGTCGCCGCCCGTCTGCGCGAGCAGCCTGCGCACCGGCGGGGTGAGCAGGTGCTGTTCCCAGTAGCCGGTGACGGCCCGGGTGCCCTCGGCGCTGTAGTGGTCCACGACGTGGACGGCGTCGTCGGTCATGCCGACGGTCTGGCCGGTGCCGCGGTGCCAGAGGGAGAACAGCATCCAGGTGCCGTCCCGGGGCGCGGTCCAGGTGATGCGGCCGTCGTGGACGTGCGCGGTGAGGTCGGTCGGCGAACCGGGCTCCAGCAGGACGGTGCGGTCCGTGGCGGCGGAGCCCGGTGCGATCCGGGCGGCGGTGACGGCGGCGAGGGAGGCCTTGCCGGGGGTGCGGGGGCGGTGCAGCGGGCCGTTCAGGTCGACCTCGATGAGCGGCGGCACCGCGCCGTCGAAGACCGTACCGCCCTCGACGACGGCCTTGCCGTAGAGGAGTTCCTGCGAGGCGGCCGTGCTGTCGGTGGTGATCGAGGGCACGCCGGCCGGCCAGACGGGGCCGATGGTGAGGTCGACGGTGATGCCGTGGCGGCGGGCCGCGTCGAGGACCGTCTGCAGCTTGCGGTTCCACTCCGGCGTCCCCCAGCCGTACACGGACCGGTCGACTCCGTGCGGGGCGAGCACGGCGACCTCCGCACCGCCGAGCCCTGCCTGCGCGATCGCCGCGACTTCGCGGTCGATTTCGGCGTCGTCCATGAGTGCACCCGGCATCCACCACCGTATCCGTGGCCGGAATCCGGACGCGGGGCGGGCGAACGAGCCCTTTTCCACCGGGGTCCGGGCGGCTGCCGTGGCGGCGGATGCGGCGAGTGGCGCCGCTCCGGCGACGGCGGCCGCCGCCCCGGTCATCCGGACGAGTGTGCGGCGTGAAATGTCCATCAGGGAGAATCCTTTCGCCGGGCTTTCCAAGAAGCCGCGATCGTAACCCTGTTGACGGTTTTTCAGCCCGGATCGACCGGTTCCGCACCGTTCCTGCTAGGGAAGTGAGCAGTCGTCAGGTACGGACATTTCCAGAGGGCGTGGCGGCCTCTATTCTCTGCAGTCCAGAGGCTTTTCCGGCCCGGGAGGAACCGTGCAGCCCTTCAGCCTGATCCGCGCCGAGGACCGGGCGCGGGTGCCCCGCACGGTCGAGGACGCCTACCCGGTCGGCGCCCTCCAGACGGATCTGTTCCTCCGCGGCACGCACGCGGCCGGCGACCTGTTCATGCTGCGCGTGAACGCCGCCTACGACCACGGGGCCCTGCGGACGGCGGTCGAACGCGCCGTGGCCCGCCACGACCTCCTGCGCACCTCCTTCCACTTCGCCGGCTATTCCCGGCCGCTGCAACTGGTGCACCGCTCGGCCGGGGTCCGGACGACGGTGACGGATCTGCGCCCGTACTCCCGTGCCGAACAGCAGGATTACCTCGCCGCATGGCGGGAGCAGGAGCGCAGTACGGCCTACGACCGGGCGGAACCGCCGCTCATGCGCATCGCCGCGCACGTCCTCGGCGACCGGGAATTCCTGTTCTGCCCGTCCTTCCACGAGGCCCTGCTGGACAGCTGGAGCGAGTCGTCGCTGATCACCGAAATCCTCGCCGACTACTGGGCGGGGCAGGGCGGTTCCCCGCGCAGCCGGGCACCCCGGCCCGCGCATCGTTTCGCCGAGTGCATCGCCCGTGACGAGGCGGCGCTGGGCGACCCTGCGGTCGCGGAATTCTGGTCGGCCGAACTCGCGGACGTGGAACCGATGTTCCTTCCCGCCACGGACCGCGGCCTGTCGGACGGGTGCCAGACCTGTGACACGGAGACCGCGACGGCGGGGTTCCTCGGCGTCGGCCTCGACCCCGAGGTGTGCGCGGAACTGGCCGCCCTCGCACGGCATCACCACGCCGGGCTCCGGCAAGTGCTGCTCGCCGTCCACGCCCGGGTGCTGGCCTCGCTCATCGGGCGCGAGGAGGTCGTGCTGGCCGTCGAGTCCGACGGCCGCTCCGAGGACGGGGACGACGGCACCGACGTCATCGGGGTCCGCCTGGACGCGCTGCCCTACCGGCTGCGCACCGCCGGCACCGACTGGAGCGGCCTCATCCGCGCCGTGCTCGACAAGGAACACGAGCTGCGGGCGGTGCGGCAGTGCCCGTACCCGGAGGTGCAACGCCTGGCGGGAGGCCGGGAACTGACCGACATCGCCTTCGGCTGGTCGCAGTTCCGCAGCTTCGAGGAACTTCTGGCGGTCACCGATGTCGAGTCGCTGGACGCCAAGGCGCACCTGCGCACAGGCGTCACTCTGCGCGTGTCCTTCACCGAGGACTGTTTCACCGGTCTGCTGGCGCTGGACCTCGAAGCCGACGTGAGCAAGGTGGGCGAGGAACAGCTGTGCGCCATCGGTGAGATGTACCGCAACGCCATCGCCGGCCTCGTCGCGGACGCGCGCGGCGTGAGCGCCCGGGACGATGTGCTGGGGGAGCGGTAGGGCGGCGGCAGGGCGTGCCCCGGAGCGTGTCCTAGGGCGGTGTCCGAAACCCGCAGGTCGTAACGTGTCGTTAACGTAGCGTGGTCCGGTCGTACTTGACCGTAGTCGACCGAGGGCGATTGACTCTGTTCGCCCAGGCCCCAGCAGCGCCGTGACCTCGGAGACCCTGTGACCTCTGACGTGACCCCCGAACTGCTCTCCCCGCTCGACCTCGCTTTCTGGAACATCGAGTCCGCCGGCCACCCCCTGCACATGGGCGGCCTCTTCGTCTTCGATGCCGACGGCCCGGACGCGGCCCGGCGCGCCGCCGGGCTGCTCGCCGCCCGCGCCGCCCGCATACCGGGTCTGAACACCCGCATCCGCCCCGTCTGGCTGCCCGTCGGGGCCGCCGCCCGTCATGTCGCCCCCGACTTCGACCCGTTGGACCACGTCCATCTCGCCGAGCCCGTGCGGGACTTCCACACCGCCGCCGGGATCCTGATGCAGCAGCCCCTGGAGCGGGGGCGGCCGCCATGGGCCGCGCACGTGCTGCCCGGCGCGGACGGCACGTCCTTCGCCGTCCTGTTCACCTTCCACCACGCCCACGCGGACGGCATGCGCGCGGCGTCGTACGTCCTGTCGCTCCTGGACCCCGTCGCCGCCGGGGCTTCTGCTCCGGCCGGTGCGCCGCGGCCCCGGAGTTCCGGCCTGGGCCTGCCCGATCTGCGCACGCTGTCCGGCATGGTGCGCGGTGCCGTCACCGACGCGGCACAGGCCCTGTCCATCAGCTCCGCCATGGCCCGCGCCGCGTGGGGCGTGCGCTCCTCGCCCGCCCTCACCTCCCGCGCCACCGGGGCCCGCCGCGCCGAGGGCGCGGTCGTCGACCTGCGCGACGTGAACCGCGTCCGCGAGGCCGCGGGCGGCACCGTCAACGACGTCCTGCTCGCCGTGGTCGCGGGCGGCATGCGCCGCTGGCTCGACAAGCGCGGCGACGGCAGCGACGGGGTACGCCCCCGCGCCCTGGTCCCCGTGTCGCTGCGCGACCCGCGCGACCCGAGCCCCGCGGGCAACCGGCTCTCCGGCTACCTGGCCCGCCTCCCCGTCGACGAGGCCGAGCCCCTCGCCCGCCTGCGTGCGGTGCGCGAGGACATGGCGCGCAACAAGCAGACGGGGCCCGCCGACGGGCCGGGCGCGGCGGCGCTGCTCGCCGACGTCATCCCGCCCCTCGGCCACCGCTTCGGCGGCGGCCTGATCGCCCGCTCGGGCCGCCTGTTCTACGACCTGCTCGTCTCCAGCGTCCCGCTGCGCGGCGCCCAGGGCCTCACGCTCGCGGACAGCCCCGTCCGCGAGGCCTACCCGCTCGCCCCGCTCGCGCCCGGGCAGTCCCTGGCCGTGGGCATCACCACGTACGAGGACCGCGTCTGCTACGGCCTGCTCGCCGACGCCGTCGCCGTGCCCGACCTGGACCTGCTCGCCCGGTCGATCACGGAGGAGGCCGCCGAACTGGTCGCCGTCTGCGGCACCTGAGCCGGTTCAGCCGACGTGCGCCGCCGACGCCCGCGCGCGGCGGACCTCGGTGCCGAGCCCGTCGAGCGTGTCGACCGGGCACGACTGCCGCAGCCTGGGGAAGAGGACGTGCTCCTCGTGGGAGATGTGCTGGGCGATCTCCCGCTCCAGCGCGCGGACGCGGCCGTCGAAGCCCGGCTCGTACACCCGGCTGGACTCCAGGTCCCGGACCATGTCGGTCAGGTGCGTCTGGTCGGTGATCTCCTGCTCGGCCGTCTCCGGCCCCTGCGGCAGGAACTCGCGCACGGCCGGGTACAGGTACTGCTGCTCGGCCGCCGAGTGCCACATCAGCTGTGCGGTCACGTCGTCCAGCAGGCTCTCGCGCGCGGTGTCCTCGAGGCGGGTGCGGTGGAACTGGTCGAAGAGCTCCTCGAGCGCGCGGTGGTCGGTCTCGAGTTCCTTGATGACGTCGCTGTCGCGTGCCATGACACCATCCCTGGGTAGAGCTTTCCCTTCCACGGTGCCACGGCGGGACGGGCTTCGCCTGTGACGACGGAGGGTGCTCAGTCGGTCAGCAGTCCGTACACGTGCAGGGCACCGGAGAAGGTGCCCAGGTACACCTTGCCGTCGGCGACCGTGGGTGCGGCGAACTTCGCGAACGAGCCGACGCCGTCGCGGGCCGGGTGCATCTTGCTGTTCCACAGTTCCTGGGTGAGGTCGGTGGCCCGGTACACCCGCAGGACGCCTTCGACGACGGCGTTGCCGGCGTCCGCCCGCCACGGGTGCGAGGCCCACAGCAGCCCCGTGGCCGGGTCGGTGCCGTGCGCCGACAGCGAGAGGATGCCCCCGGGCGCGCCGGCCGGGCCGGTGGTCGTGCTCGTCGAGACGGCGGCGGTCTCCAGCCGGCCCCCCGCGAACCGGTACGCCCGCAGGAAGGCGTTCTCCGGCCATACGTAGACCCACGGGCCGCCCGGGAAGTTCCAGTGGACGGCGCCGCCGTGGAGGTGGTGGCTCTGCGCGCCGGGCGGCACGACGGAGAAGCTCTGGACGATCTGGCTGTCGGACCCGGCGTGGAAGTGCCCCATCGCCCGGGTGTCCAGCAGATGGAACGTGCCCTCTTCGTCCCCGCCGAGCAGCAGGCGCGTCCCCGGGATCAGCAGCGGGCCCGCCGAACCCGGGTCGGCGCCCGCGGTGTTGAGCGCGGCGTTGTCGAACGGCGAGAACCAGTCGGCCACGGTGAGGCCGGGGGTGAGTTTGACGATGCTGTCGCCCAGGTTCGAACCGTCCGGCCGGAAGCCGCCGTTGCCCGTCATGACGTACAGGAAGCCCTCGTCGTCGACGGCCGGGCCCTGGCCCGCCTGCCCGATCCCGCCGAGACCGGTGTCCGGCGTCGTGATGTACACCCCGGTCTGCCGCAGTGTGCCGGCATCGAAGCCGAACACCCAGCCGTGGTACGGGCTGCGGTCCCCGTAGGACGCGAACGCCGCGTAGAGCCGCCCGTCGGCCAGGGCCAACGCCGCGCGCTGCAGCTGCCGGTGACTGGTGAAGGCGATCCGTCCCCCGCTGCTCCCGTCGCCGTCGCCCGGCACCGTGGCGGCGATCCGCACCGGGCCGCCGAGCACTTCGCGCCCGCTGCCGAGGTCGAGGGCGTGCAGGGAGTGGTGGTATCCCTGCCCGTCCTTGGTGAAGGCGACGGCGTACAGCACGTTGCGGCCGAGGTCGATGACCGACGTGCTGACGATGCCGACCTCGACGGCGATGTCCCGGTAGTCGCCCGGCCCGATCTCCGGGTCGGGCAGCGGGACCGCCGGGCCGAGCGAGGCGTGCCACAGGGGAGTCGCCGCACCCGGGTCGTCCGCGTCGAAGGCGTACACGCTGTTGTGCATCGTGGCCGCTCCCGGGGTGCCGCACGCCGACTGCCGGGCGACCGGCCGCCCGGCGGCGACCGGGGCGAGCAGCGCGATGCGGGCCGTCCCGTCCGGTGCGGGCGCGCTGCCCAGGACGAGCGGTCCCTGCTGCACGGTCACCGTGGCCCCGGGCACCGCTCCGTCGAGGCGCAGACACTGCCCGCACGCGTAGACGTGACTGCCGAAGCGCAGCGGGCCGACGGCGTCGGCCCGCTTCTGGACGACGGCGGGCTGCACGGATGCGGGGCTGGGTCGCGGTGATCCGGTCCCCGGGCCGCAGCGCGACGCCGGTACCGGTCGGAGTGCGCGTGCAGCGCCGCGGTGAACTCCCCGGCACCGAGCGCGGGGGCGCCCGTCACCGGCGGCCGGCGTACGCGGTGACCTCGCGCGCGAGCTCGATGTCGGTGCAGAGCGGGGGCAACCGGGCGGGCAGCGGGGCGGCGTCGGCCGGTGCCGTGTCCGGCGCGGGCTGGTCCTTTGTCACGGCGTATCCCCCTTCGTCACCCGTCCGTGTCCCAGAGTCGGCGCGCCGGGACACCGCCGCAATCACTGGAACGGGTGACGCGGGAGCAGGCACGACGGGAGGCGGTTATGAACGACACCATGAACCACCCCGCGCACCCCCCGGCCCCCCGCCGGGGACTCTGGCTGCACTGGCTCGCCTCCGGGCTGACCCTGTGGATCCTCGCCGTCGTCGTCACGTACTTCACCCAGAACACCAACCTGCTGCCCACGCTCATCCTCCTGGGCAGCTTCCTCGTCCCCGGCTGCTTCGCCCTGTGGGCCTACGAGCGGCACGGCCGGACGCTCGGCATCGACCTGCTGCTCGGCTGCTTCTTCGTCGGCGGCGTCCTCGGCGTGCTGGGCGCCTCGGTCCTGGAGTACTACCTGCTGCACCCCTCGGTCTGGCTGTTCCTCGGGGTGGGCCTGATCGAGGAGGCCGTCAAGGCCTGGGCCCTGATCCTGCTGCTGCGCCGCCACCGCGAGGTGCGCGGGCTGCGCGCCGGCCTGGTCCTCGGCGCGGCGGTCGGCTTCGGCTTCGCCGCCCTGGAGAGCGCGGGCTACGCCCTCAACGCACTGCTCACCGTCCGGGGGCTCTCGCTGCGCGGCCTGATCGAGACGGAGATCCTGCGGGGGCTGCTGGCGCCCTTCGGACACGGCCTGTGGACCGCGATCCTGGGCGGCGTCCTGCTCGCCCACCGCGGCCCGGACGGCCGTTTCCGCTTCCCGGCGCCGGTGGTCCTCACCTACATCGGGGTGTCGGTGCTGCACGCCCTGTGGGACTCGATGAACGGCATCGCCGTCTGGCTGGTGTACGCGCTGACGGCCAGCGGCGGCCAGCGCGAGCTGTTCGCGCTCGGCTACATCCCCCGTCCCACGAGTGAGCAGAAGCACCTCTACACGCTGTTCTCCGACGGCGGGCTCGTGGTCGTGGCCCTCGTCGGGGTGGCCTGGCTGCTGGCGCTGGCCCGGGGCCGCGGGGAGCGCCGCCCGGCGGCCCCGCCGCCGCACTGGGGCGGCGGCTGAGCCGGGGTGCGCGGGGGCCGTGCCCACCGGTGTCGCAATCGGCGGGCGAGGTGCACGCTGGATATGTCACGCAGGAGGTGGACGCCATGCAGACGATCGTTGGATGGCATGTCGATCTCGAGTTCGAAGAGGTCGACAAGAAGACGCGTGCGGCGTGCATGCTCAGGCTCCCCGACGGGACCGAGATGCGGGCGCGCGGCCACGCCACGCGGCATCCGGACGACCCGGAGCAGCTGCGGGTCGGCGAGGAGGTCGCCGCGGCGCGGGCCCTGAACGCGCTCTCCCGCGAGCTCATGCAGAAGGCCGGCCACGACATCGAGGAGGTCACGCACATCCAGGCCCACCCGACGATGTGAGCCGCACCCGCTCGTGTGCCGCGCTCCGGGTGCGGACGGTGAGGGGGGTGGGTAGCGTGCCTCCTGGCCCGACAGATCCACCAGATCCACACGGACGCCAGGAGCACGTTCATGCTCAAGGGACTCAAGAACTTCGTGATGCGCGGTGACATCGTCACCGTCGCCGTGGGACTGATCATCGCGCTGGCCTTCAGCACCCTGATCAAGGCGTTCACCGACTCCGTGATCAATCCGATCATCGCGAGCCTGCAGGGCGGCCGTTCGCTGGGGCTGGGCTGGCAGCTCGGGCGCCGGGGGAACAAGGCGACCTATCTGGACCTGGGGTCGTTCATCTCGGCGGTGATCTACTTCCTCATCTTCATGGCCGTCGTCTACTTCTTCATCGTCGTGCCCTACAAGCACGTGCAGGCCCGGCGCGGCGTGCCCGTCTTCGGGGAGCCGGGGGCGCTCAAGACCTGCCCGGCCTGTCTGTCGGAGGACCTGCCCGCGGCGGCGACCAAGTGCCGCCACTGCTGCGCCGAGCAGCCCCCGGCTGCCGGTGCCGGCGCGCCGCGCCCGTCCTGAGGACGGTCCGCAGCCCTGGCCTGCCCTGATCTTGTGCGACTTCCGTCGATCCACGACGCGACTTTCGGTGAACGCCACGGATGGCGCCGGCTGCCTATGGTGCGGGGGTGAATGCGACATCGTGGGCCCGTGACCTGTGGGGGCGGGTGACCGATCCGGCGGACTGGCCCCGCAGGCGGCTCGTGTGGGAGTGCCTGCTGGCGGCCGTGCTCGCCCTGCTCGCGGGCTGGGGTGAGCTGGCGGGCGGGCACGGCCTGCTGCGGTCCGCTGGGGCCGCCCTGGGCGTGGCGGTGCTCTCCCTCGTGCGGCGCGGGCTGCCCGTGACCACGCTCGTCGCCGTCTCCGCGCTGTCGGCGGTGACGGATGCGGCGGGGCTGATCCTGCCGCTGGCCGCCTGGTCCGCCGGGCGCAGGATCGACGGCGTGCTGAAGGCGCTGGGCGTCTTCGGCACCTCCCTCGTGCTCTACGTGGGGCTCTCGTTGTGGACTCAGCAGCGGTCGGCGCCTTTCCTGCTCGTGCTGGGCACGCTCTTCTTCCTGGTGTTCGCCGTGGTCCCGGGGCTGGCCAGCCGCTACTGGACGCAGCGGCGCACCCTGCTGCAGACCCTGCGGGAGCGCAACGCCCAGCTGCTGCGCGAGCGTCAGATGATCGCCGGGCAGGCGCGGATGCGCGAGCGGCAGCGCATCGCCCAGGACATGCACGACAGCCTCGGCCATCAACTGGCCCTGATCGCCGTGCAGACGGGCGCGCTGGAGGTGGACCGGGAGCTGACAGGGCGTCAGCGCGAGGCGGTGGCCGTGCTGCGCCAGGCCTCGGTGGCCGCCATGCACGAGCTGCGCGAGGTGGTGGGCATCCTCAAGGATGGCACGGTCGGCGAGGAGTCCGGGACGGAGGCGCCGGCCCGGGTGGTGGCGGGCATCGGCGGGCTGGTCGATTCGGCGGTCGCGGCCGGGATGCAGGTGACGCTGGAGCGCTCGGGGGAGGCGCGGCCGCTGGCCCCGGCCGTGGACCACGCCGGCTACCGCATCGTGCAGGAGGGGCTCACCAATGCGTACAAGCACGCGCCGGGAGCCCCCATCACCGTCGCCGTGCGCTTCGAGCCGGATTCGCTGGTCGTCGAGGTGGCCAACGGCCCCGCCGGTCCGGATGCGCCGGTCCGCAGCGAGGAGGCGGTCAGCGGCGGGCAGGGGCTGACGGGGCTGCGGGAGCGGGCCCGGCTGGTCGGCGGCATGGTCTTCGCGGGACCGGTGGGGGGCGGGTTCCGGCTCGCGGGGCTGCTGCCCTACGGCTCGGGGGAGGCGCGGGCGACCTTCGTCGATGCGGAGGACGACCTTCGGCAGCAGCCCGCGTGGGGGACTCCCGGCGAGGGTGGTCCGGTCATCGACCGGCTGGATCCCCGCGAGGAGTTCAAGGACATCATGAGTACGCGGAAGAGCAACGGCTGCCTGATCGGCTGCGGAATCGCCCTGCTGATCCTGGTGGTGCTGGCCGCGCTGACCTTCCTGGCGGTGGGCACGACGATAGACGAGACCAACAAGGGGTTCGTCGACCGCAGTGTCTACGACTCGGTGAAGGTGGGCGAACCCGAGCAGCAGGTGCGGGACCGGCTGCCGTCGGGGAAGTCCTTCTTCACGGAAGAAATCAAGGACAAGGGTCCTGCGCAGCCGGCCGGTGCGAGCTGCCTGTCCCTGGTGTCCTCGGAGGGCTCGAAGGGGACCAAGGACACCGTTTTCCGCTTTTGCTTCAAGGACGGGAAACTGATCGAGAAGCGCGAGTTCGACGTTCAGAATTAGTTGAAGATTCGAAGATTCTCATAGCGGGAGACCAGGTGATCCGCGTCCTCATTGCCGACGACGAGCCTCTCATCCGGGCGGGCATCCGGATGATTCTCACCTCGGCCGACGACATCGAGGTCGTGGCGGAGGCCGCCGACGGGCGGGCGGCGGTCGAGCTGGCGCGCTCGCACCGGGTCGACGTCGCCCTGCTCGACATCCGGATGCCGGTCATGGACGGGCTGGCCGCGCTCGCCGAGCTGAGTCGCGCGGTCCCCGGGGTGCGCGCCCTGGTGCTGACCACGTTCGGCGAGCGGGAGAACGTGCTGCGAGCGCTGCGGCAGGGCGGTGCGGGCTTCCTCCTGAAGGACTCCGCCCCGGGCGAGTTGATCGGTGCGGTGCGGGCCGCCGCCGCGGGGGATGCGTACCTGTCCCCCGCGGCCACCCGGCATGTGGCGGACTCCCTGGCGTCCGGCCCGGCCGAGCTCCGTGGCGAGGAGGCGCGGCGCCGGGTGGCGGTGCTCGGCGAGCGGGAGCGCGAGGTGCTGGCCCTGCTGGGCGAGGGGCTGTCGAACGCCGACGCCGGCCGCCGGCTCCACATGAGCGAGGCCACGGTGAAGACATATGTGAGCCGGATTCTCGCCAAGCTCGAGTGCGAGAACCGCGTCCAGGCCGCGCTGCTGGCTCGCGACGCCGGACTGGGTATCTGACCGACTGGTCAGCATCGCCGGAAGAACTAAGGGTTCCGGCCGCATTTGCCGTACGTTTACCAGCCGCTTTGTACTTTTCGCCTTCGATCCTTCATCATCATGACCGGACGTCAGTTCTGACGCCCGCTCAACGTGAGGGCGCGGGGGCCACCTCACACACTCCGCAGGCGGCGACCACCCATATCGCCACGCCGCGGTCCCTGCCCCTTTTCCACACCCCTAGGCAAAGGCATGCCCGTCCAGCAACTCCCGGACCTCATACGGTTCGCCCGTCACAACTCCCCGTACTACGCCGCTCTCTATGCGTCACTTCCGCCCGGTGCGGAGCGCCTGACCGACCTCCCCGTCATCGACCAGGGAGAGTTCTGGCGGGCCAACACCCTCGAGAACAACCGCGTGCTCACCGAACCGCTGGGAGAGGCGGTCGTCTTCAAGACCGGCGGCACCAGCGGCGCACCCAAGTTCTCCTGCTACACCCGAGAGGAGTGGCAGGAGTTCGTCACGGCCTTCGGCCACGGCATGACCGAGGCCGGTCTGCGCCCCGGCCACCGGGTCGCCGACCTCTTCTACGCCGGCGAGCTCTACGCCAGCTTCCTGTTCATCCTCGACTCGCTCGCGCACGCCCCGGTCGCCAACGTCCGGCTGCCCATCGGCGGAGCCGCCCCGCTGGAGTCGACGGTCACCACCCTGCAGGACTTCGCCGCCCAGGTGGTGGCGGGCACCCCGACCACCCTGTGCCGGCTCGCCGACCATCTCGTCACCGCGGGTCTGCAGCTGCCCGCCGTGGAGCTGGTCCTCTTCGGCGGCGAGGCCCTCTTCGACGACCAGCGCCGCCTGCTGGCCACCGCCTTCCCCAACGCCGAGGCCCGCTCGCTCGGTTACGCCAGCGTGGACGCCGGACTGCTCGGCTGCCCCGTCCCCGGCCCCGACGCCCGGGTGCACCGCGCCTTCACCCCGCACTCCGTCGTCGAGATCCTCGACGAGACCACCGGGGAACCGATCACCGAGCCCGGACGGCCCGGACGCGTCGTCGTCACCAGCCTGTTCCGCCGCCTCATGCCCATCATCCGCTTCCCCGCGGGCGACCGCGCAGAGTGGACCGACGTCGAGGCCGGTCACTTCCGCATCCTCGGCCGCGCCGACGAGGGCGTGCGCGTCGGCCCCGTCTCCCTGTACTCGCAGGACGCCCAGGACGCCGTGACCCGGGCCGACGGCGACGGCCGCATCACCGGCATGCAGCTGGTCGTGCGCCGCTGGGACGGCCGCGACGGACTCGTCCTGCGCCTGGCCACCGCCCCCGGCGACGACGACCCGGCCGAACTGGACGTCCTCGCCAAGGCCGTGGTGACCGGGCTGGAGAACGCCCGGCCGCTGTACCCCGACAGCATGACCAAGGGCTTCGTGCACCCCCTGGCCGTCGAGTGGGTCCACCACCGCGACCTCGTCGTCAACACCCGCTCCGGCAAGCTCGTGCGCGTCGTGGACGAGAGGCCGACCGCATGACCGCCGAGACCACCGGCACGGGCCGCCGACTGCCGCTCGTGCTGCGCAACCGCGCCTTCGGGGCCGTCTGGCTCGGCCAGGTCCTGACCCAGGCCGCCGTCCGCATGTTCCAGGTCGGCGTCTCCTGGTGGCTCGTCGCCTACGCCGTCTCCGGCGGACGCGGCCTCGCCTCCGGCCTGTTCATGGCCGTCAGCACACTGCCCGCCGTGGCCCTGGCCCCCGTCGTCGCCCGGGCGATCGCCCGCTGCGCGCACCGCACTGTGCTGCGCACCGCGGCTGCCGGAGCCGGAACGGCCGCCGCCGCCCTGGCCGTCTGGGCCGGCACGGCCGGCCTGCCGCTCGCGGCCGCCTACGCGGCGACCCTGGCCCTGTCCACCTGCCAGGCGTTCTTCGACCCCTGTCTGACGACCTCGGTGCCCGAACTCGTCGACGACGAGGACATCGAGGCCGCCACCGGATTCGAGCTGTCCACCCAGTCGCTCGCCAGCCTCGGCGGCGCGCTGCTCGGTGCGCTCATCGTCGACCGGGCCGGCATCGCCGGGCTGGCCGTCGGCTGCGCCGTCGCCTACGCGACGGCCGCCCTGCTCGTCACCACCGCCCGCTTCCGCCCCCTCGGGGCCGACGGCGAGGCCGGCGAAGAGGCCGGGGGACAGCGCACGTTGCGCAGCATCCTCTCCGGCCTGCCGTTCGTGCGGAAGATCCTGGTCTGCTTCACCGCGGCCAACCTCTTCACCACCGCGGTCTTCGTCGTCATCCCGCTCTACACCAAGTCCGTGCTCCACAACGGCGGCAGCACCGTCGCCCTGCTGGAGGCATCGCTCGGCACGGGCACGCTGATCGGCTCCTTCACCGGCGCCCGGGTGCCGGGCAGGCCCACCGTGGTCGGCGCGTCCTGCCTCGGCCTGATGGCCGCCGCGCTCGCCCTGCCCGGGCTCGTCGCCTCGCAACTCGCCTTCGCGGGCGGCCTGGTGGTGGCCGGCTGGTGCGTGGGCGTCATCGGGGTGCGCTTCGTGGCCCTGTTCCAGCGGCTCGTCCCCGCCGTGGACAAGCCGGGATTCTTCGCCGTCATGCAGGCCGTGCTCGGCGCGACCTTCCCCGTCGCCTCCCTGCTCTTCGGACTGCTCGGCGACGCCCTCTCGGCGCGCACGCTGTGCCTGGTCCAGGCGGCCGGCATCCTGCCCGTCGCCTGCATGCTGGCCCTGCTGGGCGACCCCGCCCCCGCCGCGTCCGAAGAGCCCGCGGACGAGCCCGCACCGGAGCTCGCCGGCACCGGGGGAGGGGAGCGATGACCGCCACGATCAGCCGCGCAGGCTGCGCCGACATCGCCGACCTGCGCCAGCTCTACTACGCGGTCTACGGGCCCCACTACCCCACGGCACTGGGCACCGACCCGGCCGAGATGACCCGGCTCATCGGGGACCCGCACACCCTCTGGCTCGTCGCCCGCAGCACGGCGACCGACGCCCTCGTCGGCTCCGCCGCCATCCACAGCGAGCCCGGCAGCCGCATCGGCCGCCTCGAAGGGCTCGCCGTGCACCCCGACCACCGGGCGGGCGGCCTCGCCGGAGCACTCACCGAGGCGCTGTGCGCGCAGATGCTCGACCAGGGCCGGCTGGACTCGGTGTACGCCACCGTCCGCACCGTCATCGCGGGCCCGCAGCGCGTCGTCACGCGCAACGGCTTCCGGCCCATGGGCATCCTGCCCAACGCGGTGGACCTCAACTCCCGCGAAAGCCTGGCACTCTACGCGCGTTACTCGCAGGGCGTGCTGGACCGGCGCCTCCCCGTCCCCGAAGTGCCCGCCCCGCTGGCCCCGCTGCTGCGCAACGTCGAGCGCAGCCTGGGCGTCAGCTACGCGGACACCCGGGCCACCGCACCCGTCCCCGCGCCGCCCCGGCCCGCGGCGGCGCGGCTGGAGATGATCGAGGCACCCGCCTTCGTACGCCGCCGCTTCCGCGAGCGCTTCCCCGACAGCGCCCAGTGGTTCTACCCGCTGCACACGCCCAACGTGCTGCTGATGCCCGACGAGGGCGGCTTCGAGGTCTACGCCTACCTCAACCGCACCGGACGGTACTGCGCCCTGGTGGCCGCCCACCCCGAACCGGCCGCCGCGGCCGCCTGGCTGGAGCCGCTCACGCAGACCCTCACCCGCGCCGGCGCCGGCTACGTCGAGGCACTCGTGCCGCTCGACCACCACCGCGCGATCTCCGCGTTCCTGCACCAGGGCTTCATCCCCAGCGCCCTCTACCCGGCCATGCGCCCGGAGGGCGACGGATTCCACGACTACGTGGTGATGTCCCGCACCGCCGAACAGATCGACTTCCGCGGCGTGGTCGTCGACGCACCGCTCCAGCCCTACCTGGACTCCTACCTGTCGGCCTGGGCGTCGACCTACCTGCCCACACTCGAGGTTGCCCCGTGAACCCCCATCTCGCCCCGATCGGCGTCCCCGACCCTGACCTGCTGCCCCACGTCCAGCAGCTGTGCGACCTGACCGACCCCTACACCTGCGGCCCCGCCGAGGACGAGCTGTTCGCCGCCGCCATGGCCGAGACCAACGCCTGGCACCGCGAACGGTCGGCGTTCTTCGGCGCGTTGTACGAGCGCACGGAAGACGACAGCGCTGCACCGTTCCGCGCACCCCTGGTGCACGCCAACTTCTTCAAGCGCCACGAAGTGCTCTCCATCCCGCGCGACGAGGTCGACCTGCACCTGACCTCCTCCGGCACCACCGGCCAGAAGTCGCAGATGTTCTTCGACCGGTGGACCATCCGCTCCGCCCAGCGCATGGTCGCCCGCATCTTCGAGCACAACGGCTGGATCACCCCCGAGCAGGAGGTCAACTACCTGCTCTACAGCTACGAGCCCGCCCGCGACCTGAAGCTCGGCACCTCCTTCACCGACAACTACCTGTGCGACTTCGCACCGGCCCGGAACGTCGAACACGCTCTGCGCCACACCGGCAACGGCCACGAGTTCGACCCCTTCGGCTGCATCGCCGCCCTGCAGCGCTACGCCCAGGACGACGCGCCCGTCCGCATCCTCGGATTCCCCGCGTTCCTCTTCTTCACCCTGGAACGCATGCGCGCCCTGGGCATGCCGCCCCTGACCCTGCCCGAAGGCTCCCTGGTGATCCTCGGCGGCGGCTGGAAGGGCCACACCGACCGGCAGATCGGCAAGGACGAGCTCTACGTCCGCGTCACCGAACAACTGGGCATCCCCTCCGAGCGGATCCGCGACACCTTCGGCTCCGTCGAGCACTGCATCCCCTACATCGAGTGCGACCACCACCGGCTGCACGCCCCCGTGTGGTCACGGGTGTTCATCCGCTCCACCCGCACCCTCGAACCGCTGCCGTACGGCGAGACCGGCTACCTGCACCTCGTCTCGCCGTACATCACCTCCGTACCGGCGCAGAGCGTCCTGATGGGAGACCTCGCCTCCCTGCACCCCGGCGAGGAGTGCGGCTGCGCGCTGGACACCCCGTGGTTCACCATCCACGGCCGCGCCGGAGTGAGCCGCAACCGCAGCTGCGCGGTGGCCGCCGCCGAACTGATGAAGGGCATGTCGTGACCGTCGAGAACCCGCAACACCACTACTGGCAGGGCGCGTTCGTCGACGACGCCGAGGCCGGCCGGCGCCTCGCCGAACTGCCCGCCGCGGTCGAGGCCACGCTCGCCACCCCGCTGGAGACCGAGACCCTCCTGGCCGCCTGCGAGGCCCTGGGCACCGCCCTGCGCGACCCCGCGCACCCCGTGCACGCCCGCCTCGCCGCGCACCTGCCCGAGGGCGAGGACGCGACCGTCCTCGCCGAACTCGGCGCCTTCTTCAGCCGGGAGGAGCTCACCCGCAAGCTGCGCCGCGAACTCGGCGGCACCGCCCCGCAGCGGCTGGGCCGCCCCGACGCCAAGGAGACCGTCTACGAGGCCTGGGCCCCGGTCGGCCTCGTCGCCCACATCGCCCCCGGCAACGCCGTCACCGTCGCACCCCTCAGCGTCGTCGAAGGACTGCTCGCCGGGAACGTCAACATCCTCAAGACGAGCAGCGCCGACACCCTCCTCGCCCAGCATCTGCTGGCCGAACTCGCCGCGCTGGACCCGACCGGGGCCGTCGCCGAGCGCGTGATCGTGCTGCGTTTCCCCTCCTCCCGCCAGGACTGGCTGGGCCTGATGTGCGCCCCCGCCGACGCCGTCGCGGTGTGGGGCGGCGAGGCCGCCGTCGAGGGCGTGGCCGCCCATGTCCCGCCCGGCTGCCGCCTGGTGGAGTGGGGCCACAAGATCTCCTTCGCCTACCTGACGCGCGACGCCGCCCAGGACGCGACCGTGCTGGACGCCCTCGCCGCGGACGTCTGCCTGCACGAACAGCAGGCCTGCTCCAGCCCGCAGGTGGTCTACCTCGACACCGAGGACCACGACGAGGTCTTCGCCCTCGCCGAACGCTTCGCCGCCGTCCTGGCCGGCATGCCCCCGGCGGTGCTGCAGGACGACCTCGGCCCCGCCGAGGAGGCCGAGCTCACCACCACCGAGCTCATGGCCCGCCTCGAGGAACACCTGGGCCTGACCCGGGTCTTCACCGCCCCCGACGGCTCCAGCCGCGTGCTGGCCGACACCCGGGCCGCGCTCACCGCCTCCCCGCTGCACCGCAGCGTGTGGGTCAAGCCGCTGCCCCGCAAACAGCTGATCGCCACCCTGCGCCCGATGCGCCGCTACCTGCAGACCGCGGGCATCGCGGGCAGCACCGCGGACGTCGCGGAACTCTCGCGCACCGCCCTCGCCGCGGGCGTCACCCGCGTCACCCCGGTCGGCGCCATGCTGGCCAGCTACCCCGGTGAACCGCACGACGGCGTCTACGCCCTCCAGCGCTACAGCCGCCGCGTCGCCGTCCAGGCCGACGCCCGCTTCACCACCACCGCCTGCCTCGACGACCTGGCCCGCACCGCCGAATTCCCGCCGCCGTCCGGCCCGTTGCTCGACAAGGCCGCCGTGCAGGAACTCAACCGCCAGGTCGACACACGCGACGCCGAGCTGTACTTCCGCAGCGGCGGCAGCACCGGCACCCCCGCCCTGTCGCTCTTCAGCTACGACGACTACGACACCCAGATGCACGCCGCCGCCCGCGGCCTGCTCGCCGCCGGGTACGACCCGAAGCACGACCGCACCGCCAACCTCTTCTACTGCGGCGGCATGTACGGCGGCTTCATCAGCTTCTTCTCCATCCTGGAACGCCTGGGCGGCGTCCAGATGCCGATGGCCGCCGGCCCCGACCACCGGGCCACCGCCGAGATGCTGGTGGAGTACGGGGTCGACACCCTCTTCGGCATGCCCTCCTACCTGTGGCAGCTCCTGCACGAGCAGGCGGACCTGCTGCGCTCGTACGGCGGCATCCGCAAGATCTTCTACGGCGGCGAGCACTTCACCGAGGAACAACGGCACACCCTGGCCGAGACGTTCGGCATCGAGTGCATCCGCTCCATCACCTACGGCAGCACCGACCTGGGCCCGCTGGGCTACCAGTGCACCGAGAGCAGCGGCAGCGTCCACCACCTGCACGCCGACCTGCACACGCTGGAGATCCTCCACCCCGAGGAGGACCACCCGGTGGAGCCGGGCGGGACGGGCCGCCTGGTCTTCACCACCCGCGCCCGCCGCGGCCAGAACCTGGACCGCTACGTCATCGGCGACCTCGGCCGCGCCCTGCCCGGCCCCTGCCCCTGCGGCAGCCGCTCCCCGCGCTTCGAACTGCTGGGCAGGCTCGGTGACGTGATGCGCGTGGCGACGTACTTCCTCAACCACCGCCGCTTCGTGGCGATCGCGGAGGAGGACTGCCGCTACCGCGGCGAGCTGCAGATCGTGCTGTCCAACGACGGCACCCGCGAACACCTGACCGTCCGCGTGGAACCCACGGGCGGCACGGAACCGGCCGCCCTGCACGCCGCCCTGCTGGCCGGCTACGCCGAACTGCGCACGGCGGTGGACGAGCGGCTGCTCGACGTGACCGTCGAGACGGTGGACGGCGCGGACTTCGCCCGCACGCCGACGAGCGGCAAGCTGCGGGCGGTGGTGGACGAGCGGGGTTAGGCCGTCCAGCCGTACATGCTGGTGCGGGCCTGGTCATTGCCGACCAGGCCCGCCAGGCCGCAACGGCTGCGCCGTCTCATGGCCTTGGTTCCTCACTGTCAGGCCTGACGGGCGGAGGACGCGAGGCGATCGGCGAGCTCGGTGACGAGGTCGCGCAGTTCGTCGGGGCGCACGATCACGAACGGCCGGTCGAGTGAGGCGAGTACCGGAGGAAGCCCGTCGAGTTGCTCGGCCCGCAGCCGGCGCTCGGCTGCCCGGTCCTCGCCTGCCGCGGGCTCGTACTCCTCCAGGCTCGCGACGCTGGCGGGAAGGCGGGCGCGGATCTGCTCGACCGTCCCGTGGATCCGCAAGGTCACCTCATGCCGGTACGCGGCCGTGGCAAACGCTGACAGCACACGCTGTGCCGGACCGGGACCCGTGGGCGCTTCGAATGAGCCGGGCAAGGTCCGCGCATCTGTGATGCGATCGAGCCGGAAGGTCCGGTCCTCGCCGATCTGGGCAACAGCAACGGGATGTCGTCCGATCCTCGTGCCAAACCGGTGGACCTGTGCGATCACAGCACTAGCGTTTCTGTCCGACACCACCTGCAGGACTGACGGGGAGAAACGAGAGATGCCGGAGCTGATGAACACGCCACAAGTGCGAATCGTGCCTTGGGCGGACGGTGACCTCGACCTGCTGCGGCAGGTCAACACACCGCAGATGAAGAAGCATGTGGGCGGCCCGGAGACCGAGGAGCAGATCCTCGACCGCCACCAGCGGTACCTGAACATCGCCGCCACAGGCAGAGGGTGCATGTTCAGCATCGTCCTGTCCGGGGAGCCCGAAGCCGTCGGCACCATCGGCTACTGGGAACGCATCTGGCAGGACGAGCCCGTCTACGAGACGGGCTGGAGCATCCTTCCGCCGTTCCAAGGCCGAGGCATTGCCGTCGCTGCTGCAGCTGCAGCCGTCGCCAGCGCACGGGAAGCGCAGAAGCACCAGTACTTGCATGCATTCCCGTCCGTCGACAACCCCGCATCGAATGCCGTCTGCCGCAAGGTCGGCTTCTCACTCGTGGCGGAGTGTGAATTCGAGTACCCGCCGGGCAGCTTCATGCGGAGCAACGACTGGCGCCTGGACCTCAGGGGCGCGGATCCGGAGAACGCCGCTGGTCAGCCCGTCTCGTGAGGCTCCGGGGCGGCCCGCTTGCTAGTCGGGCCGCCATCTGCGGCTAACGCATGTGGTCCCCCACCGGATGGTGTCGGCCTCGACGCATTCCTCGACGAACCGCGCCCACTCCCCTTGAGCACGGTTGCTTCGGGAGGGCTCGCAGGCAACCAGCAAGCGCACGGGGCCACTGCTGTTGACGTGTTGCAACCAGGCCCGGCCGGGGTCGGGGATGCAGATGCGCCAGTCCCTTTCGCCGTAGTCGAGTTGGGCGACTCCTCGGTGCACGGACAGCCGCGGCCCCACGTCGACCGGTTCCTCGGTGACCGGGACCAGATTCAGGCAGGCGGAGAGGGCGCGCATGCCCGCGTCGATCCATTCGACCGTCTCGCCGGGGCGGCGGGGCGGGGCGTGGGTCATGAGAAGCTGCGCCACCGCGCCGGCGCCTCCGTAGTGGATGCCGACAGTGTGCGTGAGATCGGCGAGGAACGCGATGCTGGGGCTGACCTTGATGGACAAGCGGTCCGTGAGGCCGGTGGGTGAACTTGTCATCGGCTCGGGACCTCCGCCCATACGAACTTTCCTTTTCCCGCCGGTCGTGTCCCGGTACCCCAGGTGGCGAGGGTGTCGACGATGCGAAGGCGGCCCCGGAGGCTCTCGACGTCTCCCGGCTTCATGTGGGGCTGTTGGCGGACGCTGTCGTGGACCTCGATGCGCGTGCGGGCGTCGTCGGCGTCGAGGACGACGAGCACGGAGTCGCGGTGCTCCGTCCCGTATCGGATGGCGTTGGTCACCAGCTCGGAGACGGCGAGGACGACGTCGTCCAAGTGGTCGGGGTCGGGGTCGTCGAGGGCGTGCGCGACGAACTCACGGGTGTAGGCGCGGGCCGCGGCGGGGGCTTCCGCACCGCTGGTGAGTATGAGCTGTGACGGGGGCCCGGCCTGAGGGGCGGAGCAGACGGGCGTTGCGATGCTCTGTCGTTCGATCACGTGTGCCCCCTAACGGGTCGGTCACAGCGGGTGGTTGGGTTGTCGTGCTCCGCTTCGCGGACGGGTCGCTTCCCTCCGACAAGGCAACACGCGCGACGCATCTCCGGGTACCGTCGAGGGGGGTGTCGAAAGGTGTCGCTTCCGCGGCCCCTCATCACAGAGGGTTGTGATCATGAAGGCGCCGAACGCCAAGTTTGCGCAGTGGTTGGACCGTTCAGGGATGAGCCGCGGGGAGCTGGCGCGACGTGTCAAATCCAAGGCAATCGAATGGAAGCAGCCGCATATCTCACCGGACGCGACGCGTATCCGGTGCTGGCTCCAAGGCGAGACCCCGCGTGCACCCATCCCGGACATCCTTGCCGACGTGTTCTCGGAGCACTTCCGGCTTCGGGTCACAACGTACGATCTCGGGCTCGGTGACAGTGGCGCCGCCGAGGTCGCACTCGTGTACAACTCTTCGTACACGGCTACGGTGGAAGTCGTCGCAGACTTGGGGAGAGCTGACGTGGACCGACGTAAGTTCCTCGCGGCTGCACCTTTTGCGGCTGTCGCCGGGGTGGGGCCCTCACGAGACTGGCTGCTGAACACGCTTGACCAGCAGCCCGAGCCGGGGCCGCGGGTACGTCTTGAGGATGTCACCGCGGTGAAGAACATGTTCACGACCTTCCAGCGCATGGACATCTTCCAGGGCGGAGGGTCGGGCCGGCTCGTCCTGGCCGACTACATGAACCAACACGTCTACCCGCTGCTGCGCCGCGCCCACAGTGACGAGGTGCGGGAGGCGCTGTGCGAGGCGGCGGCGGAACAGACCTACCTGCTCGGATGGATGGCCTACGACAACGGCGAACACAGCATCGCCCAGAGGTACTTGATCCAGTCGCTGCGCCTTGCCGAGGAGTCGAAGAAGCCCGCACTCGGCGCCCACGTGCTGGCGGGCATGGCCGATCAGGCGACACTGCTCGGGAACCCTGCCGAGGGCCGGCGCCTGGCGCAGGCGGGCCGTCAAGGGCTGTCGAGGACCAAGTCGCCCGCTTGTCTGGCCGACTTGTGGTGCCTTGAAGCGCGGGCACTCGCTCTGCTCGGCGAGAATCCGGCCGCAGCGCATGCCGTCGCGCAGTCCGAGAAGGCCTACGATCGCGCCGACCTGGCCGACGAACCGGACTGGGCGGCGTTCATCGACCCGGCGTACCTGCACGGGGAGCACGCGAACACCTTCCGCGACCTTGGTGACGCCGAGGCCGCCGAGGAACACGCACACCGGTCCATCAACCATGCGGCCATGCAGAAGCGGGCGCGGCGAGGTGCCATGTCACAGGCTGCGCTTGCTGTGTCTCATCTGCAGCGGCGCGACCTCGAATCGGCCTGTGCGGCGGGCGTGCGCACGCTGAAGCTGACGGGACAGGTCAAGTCGTCGAGGGCCGTCGAGGCGGTGCAGGACCTGCAGAAGCGGATGCAGCCTTTCGGCCGCCATCGGCTCGTGGCCGACTTCAACGAGCGGGCCCGTGACCTGGTGGCCGCCGCGTAAGACCTTGAATGCGCGTACGCCCCCCGCGGCCACGTAGGCCGCGCGGGGGTATTGATCTTCTGCAGACTGATGAAGGTCTTGAAACGCGCCCGACTTACGCCGCTGCATCGGTCTGCCGGCCGACCCGCCGGGCCAGCACCTGTCCCGGCCAGGCGTCGGACAGGAACCGCTCGGTGGGGGTGAACCCGTTGCGCTCGTAGAACGCGACCAGTTCGCCCCCGCCGCCCGCCCAGCAGTCCACCCGCAGCAGTTCCACACCGGCCCGCCGGGTCTCCTCGGCGGCGTGTGCCAGCAGCGCCGCCCCGATGCCCAGACCTGCGTACCGCCGGTCGGAGACCAGCAGCCGCACGTACCGCTCGGGTTCCCCGGCCGGCGCGATCGGCATCTGCGGGCTGGGCCCGGAATCCAGTACCAGAGCCCCGACGGGCGTTCCGCCCGACTCTGCGATGTACGGGACGTTCTCGGTCATGTACCGCTCGACCCGCGCCACTCCGCCGGGCTTCTGCGAATACGGGGTGGTGCCCCACTGCTCGGTGTTGCCACGTGCATTCATCCAGGCCACTGCGGAGTCGAGCATGTCCAGAACGGCGGGTGCGTCGGCGAGGCCGCCGGGGCGGATGCGTATGTCGTGTGTGGTGTCGTTCACGGCGGAAGCTTAGGCCGGGAACAGCGACAACGGCCCGCCCCACCAGAGGTGGAGGCTGCCGTGGTGCCCCTGACCGTCAGGTCGGCCGGGGCACCCGCGTCTGCCGGCCGCGTCAACGATCCGCCAACCTTTCGGCAAGGCCGGAGCGTGATGGTGGTCCTGCGCACTTCGGCGCACCGATCGTCCGACGGGCCACGTGGCTCGTCGGATCCCCCAGGAGCACCACCATGAACCTCACTGTTTTCAAGAGGCGGACCGCCCGCACGCTCGCCGTCCTCGGCGCCACCGCCGCAGCGGCCGGCCTCGTAGGCACCAGCCAGGCCTACGCCGTCACCCCCCACAAGCTCACGCTGTGCAACAAGTCCGGCCCGGCGCCGTACGGAGCCGTCGGAGTCCAGGTACGTCTCATAGACCGGCAGACCTATACTAACGTGGTCAAGTCCGGCACGTGCGACACGCTTGAGCTGACCGGTAACGGTGGCGAGAACGCGAGTATCTGGGTCATCCCCCAGTGGGGCTGCAGCTCGGACGTTCCGACCTGCATGGGGTGGGTGCCGAAGGACGGAAACACCAGCGGTCTCCACATCGGCATCTGGGACCCCAAGGGCACGGACATCACTCTCACCAGCCCGTACACGTACACCCAGAAATAGCTCCGATCACCGCAGGCTGTGGCCGGGGGCCCGCACGGTTCGGCGCCCCCGGGGCCCTGCCCGCTGATCCGTGAAGATCCGCCGGACAAGCCGTAGTCCGGGCAGAATGGACACATGGCTGCTCCGCTGACGCTGCCCGAGGAATTCGCTCTGCTCTCACTCGCCGACACCGGCATGGCGATCGACCCCGGCCAGGCCAAGGACGGCTGCGCGGTGGCAGAACTCGGCGAGCTCGCCCTGCGGGGCAAGCTGCTGATCCCGCTGCGCAAGGTCAAGCTGTTCGACTTCTTGTCGGTGTACAAGCTGGGTTGGGCTGAGATCGAGTTGGTCGACGCCACCCCTGTGGGCCTGGCCTGGGTCGACGAGCTGCTGGCCGAACTGGCGCACGAGGGCAAGGCGAAGACACTGGGCAAGTGGGTGTCGCAGCGGGGCCGGCGCGATGCGTTCCTCCGGCATCGCAGCGCGCTCGTCGCGCGCGGTACGGTCCGGCACGTGCCGGACGGAGGGTGGCGCCGGCGGGAGCGGTATTACCCGGACCCGACCGTAAGGAACAGGCTGATCAACGAGGTTCGTCTGGCCACCGGCGAGGGACGTCGCCTGGACGAGCACGGGTTGTTCCTGTCCGGCATGGTGCTCCGCAGCGGGCTGTACAGGGACCTGCGGGTTCCGTTGAACGGGGACCCGCGGGTCCCGCAGATCACCATATCCCGGCGCGCGCGGGACCGGGCCCGCGGGATAGGGGCGGTGGAATCCGTGTCCGCGCCGCTGCGGGACACCAGCGAGGTGCTCGCCGCGATGGTGCCCAGGCGGATGCGGGATTAGGGTCTGTTGTGAAAGTGCTGGTCACAGTCCTCAACGAGTGGCTGTGACCAGCACTTTCACAACAGACTCTAGATGATCGAATCCAGGAGACCGGCTGCGCGCACAGGGGAGGGGATTCCAGCATCGGTGGATGAAGACGGAGTTGGACTCTCTCGGCTCCTTGCAGGCGTGATCGCCCGCGTTCAAGGGCTGAACAGCTCGTGCACATGTCCGTCGGGGGCAATGTAGTTGACGTGCTGGCTGTTGTTGCCGTCCCAGTAACCGTCCAGGGGACTGTCGGAGAACGTCGAGTGGCTCGTCGTGCCTGCAGCGGCGGTGAGGTCGTTGTCGACCCACTGGCCGAAGGGGCGGAAGAAGAGCTCGTGGACGTGGCCGTTGTCGGAGATGAAGTTGATGTGCTGGCTGTTGGCGCTGTCCCAGTAGCCGTCGAGGGAGCTTCCGGTGGCTGCCGGTACACCGCCGGAGATTGTTGTGAGGTCGTTGTCGGTCCAGCGGGTGCCGTTGAAGAAGAGCTCGTGGACATGCCCGTCGGTCGAGATGTAGTGGACGTGCTGGCTGTTGTCGAATTCCTGCCAGTAGCCGTCAATGGCGCTTCCGGCAGCTGCCAGTGCACCGCCGGAGATTGTTGTGAGGTCGTTGTCGGTCCAGCGGGTGCCGTTGAAGAAGAGCTCGTGCACGTGCCCGTCCACCGAGAGGAAATTGACGTGCTGGCTGTTGTCGGACACTTGCCAGTAGCCGTCGAGAGCACTTCCGGCCGCTGCGAGCGCACCACCGGAGACAGCAGTGAGGTCGTTGTCCACCCAGCGGGCGTCACGGTGGATGAAGAGTTCGTGGACGTGCCGGTCGGTCGAGATGTAGTGGACGTGCTGACTGTCGTCGGGAGCCTGCCAGTATCCGTGGAGGGCGCTGCCGGGAGCTGCGGGCACTCCGCCGGATACAACGGTGAGGTCGTTGTCGACCCACGGGGCGGACGGGTGGATGAAGAGTTCGTGGATGTGGCCGTCGGCGGCGATGAAATGGATGTGCTGGCTGTCGTCGGGGACTTGCCAGTATCCGTCGAGGGGGCTTCCGGAAGCCGCCGGTACACCGCCGGAAGCCGCGGTGAGGTCGTTGTCGACCCATCCGGCGAAGGGATGGTTGAAGAGCTCGTGGATGTGCCCGTCCGTCGAGACGAAGTTGACGTGCTGGCTGCTGTCCGTGGCCTGGCGGTATCCGTCGAGAGCACTGTGGGTGGCTGATGGCACACCGCGCGACAGCGCAGTGAGATCGTTGTCGATCCAGGACGACGGACCGATGTAGGTGATGGTGACCGCATGGCTGCCGCGGCCGCCGCGTGTGGTCGACGTCAGCTGCCTGCTGCCGAGGCCGAGGATGTCCATGGTCTCGCCGGCGCGGGGGTCTCCGGGATCCCCGATGAGCACTGCGGCTTCGCCGATGGCCGCTCCGCTCGCGCTCGCGCCCCAGCAGATCGCGTCGGTGAACTGCACCGGCGTGAAGACCGGCAGTGATGCATTCGACTCCCCCTCGACCGGGGCCTCCACGATCCACTCGGCGGAGGAGCCGTCGAACGTCGCGCCCGGTGGCGGTGCCAAGGTGATGGAGAACCGCTGGTCCAGGGTGTCGTTGGCGAAGAACAGCTGCCCGGCTGCCTGGTTGACGTAGCGGATCAGGCAGAAGACGGTGTCTCCCGGCCGGATGACGAAGTTCGGGATGTCCGTCTGGAAGACGTAGGGAGGGGAGTCCGGCTGCGGGGCGGCGAACCATTCGTACCAGGCTGCATACGTGGCGTTTCCCGACGCGTCGACTCGTTGCTGCACTCCCGCCTGCAGCACGTCGGTCGATCCGAACTTGCCGTCGATACCGACCCAGGAGGTCGAGTTCCAGCCCCCTGCCGGACCTTGCGGCGCCGCGGACTTGCTGACGGTCGGGACCTGCCAGCTGCCCAGTGCCCCCCTCCAGCCGCCCGGGATCGCGACCCCGGCCCACTGGGAAAGGGGCCCGGCGGCATTGGCGACCGTCCGGGCACCGGCAAGGCCGTGCGTGATCCCGGTGCGCGGTGCGAGCCCGTCCACGAAACGGTCGGCCGACTGCCAAGGACGCGCGAACAATCGACGCCATGCCGCGACGAGCGCGGGGTCGTCGCCCTTGCCCGGGCGGGGCAGAGGAAATCCGTGGGCGGCCAGCGAGGCGGGATCCGCCGTGAGGGGGTCGAAATCAGCGGGTGGCGTCGGCGATACATAGACGCCGGCGTGGCCGGTGGGAACGATCTCGTAGGGAACCTGAAGGCCGAATGGAGCGGGCACCGTCATCCCCCCAAGGAAAGAGCCTCGCACACCCGCCGTTTCCCGCGCGGGAGTTCGGAATATCGACGGTAATCCCGGGACGTACTGGACAGCACTCGCTCGATCGGGTGAATGCAGCCGCATTCACCCCGCAGTCGCACCACAGCCGCATTCCATCCACCGCAGCGGAGCGTTCACCGCATCAGCACACCCCCGTTGATGTCATACGTCGCCCCCGTGATGAACCCCGCGTCCGGCCCCGCCAGATAGACGGCCAGAGCCGCCACCTCCTCCGGGGTGGCGATGCGTCCCACCGGCGTCTGCGCGGTCAGTTCCGCGAGCTTCTCCTCGCCGACCGACCGCACCATGGGCGTGTCGATCATCGCGGGGGAGATGGCGTTCACCGTCACGCCGTACGGGGCGAGTTCGGCGGCGAAGGCACGGGTCAGCGAGATGAGCCCGGCCTTGGTCGCCCCGTAGGCGGCGCCGGTGGGACGGGCGGTCTGGCCGGCGACGGAGGCCATGGTGACGATGCGCCCGGTGCGACGGGTGCGCATGTCCGCCGCCACGGCACGCGTGAGGAAGAAGGCGGCGCGCAGGTTGACGTCGAAGAGCCCGTCCCACTCGGCCGGGGTGATGTCCCACAGGGACTTCGGCAGGGCACGGGCGGCGTTGTTGACGAGGATGTCGACGGGGCCGTGCGCCTCCCGGGCACGGTCATGGGCGTCCTGGAGCGCGTCGAGGTCGGCGAGGTCGACGCGGGCGGTCATGACGTGCCCGCCGCCCGGGTCGGCCTCGGCGGCCATGGCCCGGTTGGCGTCGTCGTCGACGTCCCAGGCGAGGACGCGGTCCCCGGCGCCGAGGAAGGCGTGCACCAGGGCGCGGCCGAGGCCGTGGGCGGAACCGGTGATCAGGACGGTGCGGTTCATGGCGCCTCCGAGTTGTCGATCTTGCTCGGTTCCCACCCTCTCACCGCCTCCGGCACCGGTGCGGCCGGGAGGCTGACGACCATCGTCAGGCCGCCGCCCGGGGTGTCCTCGGGGGTCAGCGTCCCGCCCATCGCCTCTGTCAGTCCCCGGGACAGGGCGAGCCCCAGTCCGAGGCCCGTCGTGTTGTCCGTGTCGCCCAGGCGCTGGAACGGTGCGAACGCCCGCTCCCGGTCCTGCTGCCGGATGCCGGGGCCCCGGTCGATGACCCGCAGTTCGACCCGTGACGCGAGCACGCTGGCCGCGACGGTGACCGGACGGCCGGCGGGCGAGTGCCGGGCCGCGTTGGCCACGAGGTTGGCGACCACCCGCTCCAGCAGCGGCGGATCGGCCAGCACGGCGGGGGCGCCCGCCACGTCCTGCACGGCGACGGGGTCGGCCGGCGCCTCGGGCAGGCTGTCCAGCGCCAGCGGCAGCACCTCCGCGAGCGCGGTGGGCTGCAGGTGCAGGGTCAGGGCGCCGGCCTGGATGCGGCTCATGTCCAGGAGGTTGTCGACCAGCCGGTTGAGCTTGGCCAGCGACTCCTCGGCCGTGGCCAGGAGTTCCTCGCGGTCCTCCTCCGAGAAGCTGACGTCGCGGCTGCGCAGGGAGCTGACGGCGGCCCAGCCGCCGGCCAGCGGGGTGCGCAGGTCGTGACTGACGGCGGCCAGCAGGGCGGTGCGCATGCGGTCGGCGGCCTTGACCGGTTCGATCTCGGCTGCCGCCTCGGCGAGCCGGGCCCGTTCCACGGCAGCCGTCAGGTGGGCGGCGAAGGCGGTGAGGACGCGGTGCTCGGTGGCGGGCAACGGCCGGCCGCGCAGGACGAGTTCGCTGTCGTTCCCTATGGGGACGGTGATCCCGTCCCCGTTCCCCGTGGGCGCCGCTGGCCGCACCGGCTCCGACTCGCGGCGGCGCGGGCGCAGTTCGACGGACGCCATGCCGAACGTCTCCCGGGTGCGTTCCAGCAGGACGGGGACGTCCAGCTCGCCGCGGAGGATGCCGCCGGCGAGCGAGGAGAGGGTCTCGGCCTCGGCCGTGGCGCTCGCCGCCCTGCGGCTGAGCCGCAGCGAACCGTCCACGACGGTCGCCACGATGACGGCGACGAGCGCGAAGACGATGAGCGCGAGGATGTTGTTGGCCTCGTAGACGGTGAAGCGGCCGATGGGCGGGATGAACGTGTAGTTGAGCAGCAGTGACGCGGTGAGCGAGGCCAGCAGCGCGGAGACGACGCCGCCGATGCAGGCCACGCCGACGACGGACAGCAGGAACAGCAGTGTCTCGCTGGTGAGATTGAGGTCGAGCGGGTCGGCGACCGCGCGCAGCAGCAGGGTCAGCAGGACGGGCAGGACGAATCCGGCCACCGGGCCCGCGATCCGGCGGGTGCGGGACAGGCCGCTGCCCGGGACGGGCATGGCACGTCCCCGGCCGGCCCGTTCGTGGGTGACCATGTGGACGTCGATGTCGCCCGAGCCCTCGACCACGGAGTCGCCGACGCCCTGCGGGGTGAGCCAGCGCAGCAGCCGGCCGCGGCGGCTGACGCCGACGACGAGCTGGGTGGCGTTCTCGGCCCGGGCGAAGGCGAGCAGCGCCGCGGGCACGTGGTCGCCGACGACGGTGTGGTAGCTGCCGCCCAGGGTCTCGACGAGCTGGCGCTGCCGGGCCAGGGCCGCAGGCGAGGCGCCGACCAGCCCGTCGCTGCGGGCGACATGGACGGCCAGCAGGTCGCCGCCTGCGGACCGGGCGGCGATCCGCGCCGCACGCCGGATGAGGGTCTCGCCCTCCGGGCCCCCGGTGAGTGCGACCACCACGCGCTCGCGCGTCTCCCACACACCGCCGATGCCGTGCTCGGCGCGGTAGTGCTGCAGCGTCTCGTCGACACGCTCCGCGAGCCACAGCAGCGCCAACTCCCGCAGGGCGGTGAGGTTGCCGACGCGGAAGTAGTGCGAGAGCGCCGCGTCGATCTTCTCCGGCGCGTAGATGTTGCCGTGCGCCATGCGGCGGCGCAGTGCCTCGGGGGGCATGTCGACGAGCTCGATCTGGTGGGCGCGGCGCACGACTTCGTCGGGGACGGTCTCGCGCTGCGGCACGTCGGTGATCTTCTCGACGACGTCGTTGAGCGACTCCAGGTGCTGGATGTTCACGGTGGTGACGACGTCGATGCCGGCGGCGAGGAGCTCCTCCACGTCCTGCCAGCGCTTGGTGTTGGGCACGCCGGGGGCGTTGGTGTGCGGCAGCTCGTCGATCAGTACGACGTCCGGGCGGCGCGCGAGGACCGCGGCGAGGTCGAGTTCGGTGACCTCCATGCCCCGGTAGTTGCGCCGCTGTCGGGGCACGACCTCCAGGCCCTCCAGCATCTTCTCGGTGTGCGGCCGCCGGTGGCACTCGGCGAAGCCCACCACGACGTCGGTACCGCGCTCGGCACGGCGCCGCCCCTCGTCCAGCATCCGGTACGTCTTGCCGACCCCGGGCGCGGCGCCGAGATAGACCTTGAGTCTGCCGGGAGGCCTGCGCCGTTCCCCCGGAGGCGCGCTGACCTGCGCCATGAGGTGCTCCTTCCTGATGTGGTCCACACCTTCATCGTCGGGCCGGGGGAGCACGATCGCGGTACTGAACGGCGACATTGACGCATTCCTGATCCTTGATCATTTGCGTTCTTCGTCACACACCTCAGAGGGGAGAACCTCGCCCTTCAGAGCGCGGGGACGACAAAATTCGCACGTGACAACCCTGACCGCCACCCTGCTCCTCGTCGGATTCGCCACCCTCGTCGCCACCGGCGCCCGCCACTGGCGGATCCCCGCCCCCTCGTTGCTGGTCGTGGGCGGAGTGCTGATGGGACTGCTGCCCTGGATACCCGATGTCCGGGTCTCCCCGGACGTGATCAGTGTCGCGGTGCTCCCACCGCTGCTCTACGCCTCCGCCGAGGAGATCCCCTGGCGCGAACTGCGCCGCGTGTGGCGGCCGGTGACCGTCCTGGCCTTCGGCCTGGTGCTGGTCAGCGCGGCGGCGGTCGGGGCGGTGGCCGCCGCGATCACCCCGCTGCCGGGGACGATGGCGTTCGTCCTGGGGGCGATCCTGGCCAGTACGGACCCGGTGGCGGTGACCGCGCTGGGCCGGCGGCTGTCGCTGCCGCCGCGCATCCAGGTGCTGGTGCAGGCGGAGAGCCTGTTCAACGATGCGACGTCGCTGGTGCTGTTCAAGGTGGCGGTCACCACGGCGGTGGCCGCGAGCGCGGTCTCGTTGCCGGCCGCGGGCGGCCAGTTCCTCGTCCTGGGCGGCGGGGGCGCGTTGGTGGGGGCCGCGGTCGCGGGGGCGGCGGCGCTGATCCGGCGGCGTACGGAGGACCCGGTGCTGGAGACGGTCATCGCACTGGTCACGCCCTACGCCGGATACGTCCTGGCGGAGGACCTGCACACCTCGGGCGTCACCTCGGTCGTGATCGCCGGCGTACTGCTCGGCAGCACGGGCCACACCCTCACCAGCGGGTCCGTCCGGCTGCAGGTCCAGGCCGTCTACGGCACGGTGGTCTTCCTGCTGGAGAGCGTCGTCTTCGCGCTGATCGGGCTGCAGCTGCCCACACTCGTACGGGCACTCGGCCCGAGCCGCCACCAGTGGCTGCCCGCGGTGCTGGCCGTGGCCGCCACGGTGATCGCGGTGCGGCTGCTGGGGGTACTGCCGCTGTCGGTGGTGATGCAGCGCCGGCGCGGCGACGGTCCGGTGTCCTGGCGGATCCCCGCGGTGGTGTCGTGGGCGGGGACGCGCGGGGTGATGCCGCTGGCCGCGGCGCTGTCGGTGCCGCTGGCCACGGACGCGGGGGAGGCGCTGCCGCACCGGTCGCTGATCCTGGTGCTCACCACGGGGGTGGTGGCGTTCACGCTGATCCTGCAGGGCTTCACGCTGGCGCCGGTGGTGCGGTGGTCGGGCATCGCCCTGGAACCGGAGCACACGGCCCGCGAGGAGGCCCGGGCCCGGGCGGCGCTCGCGGAGGCGGGGCTGGGGTGCCTGGACGAGATGGAGCAGCTGGAGGCGGCGCCGGCCATCGTCATCGACCAGCTGCGGCGGGGGCTGCTGGCGCGGCTGGACCAGGCGGACGCGGACCAGGGGGAGGGGGCGTCCGCCGTTTCGGCCGCGGGCTACCGGGAGTTGCGCCGTACGGTCATCGCGGCGGAGTCCGCGGAGCTGGCGCGGCTGTACGCGGGCAACCGCATAGGGGACACGACGCGGCGGCGTCTGCAGCGGGCGCTGGATCTGGAGGAGGCGGGCCTGGGCGAGTGAGCCGGAAGGAACAATTCCGGTGCGCTGAGCGCTCTACAGGGTGAAGGAGCACACAACTGTGGGGGAAACCATGTCCGCCAAGTCCGTGAACCGAACCGTCAAGCGCACCGCCATCGCCCTCGCCCTCCTGCTCACGATGTCCGCCTCCGCCACCGCGTTCGCGGCGGAGGCACCGTCGCCGCCCGTCCGCGCGGGGAGCAGCGACTCGGTCCAGGACCGCGTGGCGGCTTTCTACAGCGCCTACATAGACGCGCGTTCCGGCGAACCCGACACCGCGCTGGCCAACGCCCTGCGCGCCCACTACCTCACCAAGGAGTTCCGCATCCGCCTGGAGGCCTGGGAGCACAGCCACCACGTGGACGGCGTCCTGCAGGCGCAGAACACGCCGCGCGCATGGCAGGTCACCTACGACAACAGCGGTGCGGGGCACACGTGGACGCGGGTGCGGCTCACCTGGGGCGACGACCAGCACCCGACGTACACGTACCTGTCGGTGCAGTCGGACCTGAGCACCAAGCTCATATCCGACATCAAGGTGGAGGACTCGGCGAAGAGTTGAGCGGCCGGGCTCTCCCTATGCTGGGTGCGTGACGGAGACACACACCTACGACGTGACGATCGAATGGACCGGCAACCTCGGTCCGGGCACGGATGGTTACCGGTCCTTCAGCCGTGCCCATGAGGTGCTGGCGGAGGGGAAGGCGCCCATCGCCTCCTCCTCCGACCCTGCCTTCCGCGGCGACCCGGCCCGCTGGAACCCCGAGGAACTGCTGGTGGCGTCGGTCGCGCAGTGCCACATGCTCTGGTACCTCCACCTGTGCGCCACCGGCGGGGTGACCGTCGTGGACTACGAGGACCGGGCCCACGGGGTCATGGCCATGGACGCGAGCGGCGGGGGAGGCCGGATCACGGAGGTCGTGCTCCGGCCCGAAGTGACCGTCGCGCAGGCCGCGATGGTGGACAAGGCCCGCGCACTGCACGGCGACGTGCACGCGGTCTGCTTCATCGCCCGGTCGGTGAACTTCCCCGTCCGGCACGAGCCGGTCGTCCGCGTCCAGTGAGGAAGACCCGGAGCAGTGTCAGACGTTGACGCCGAAGTCCTGGGCGATGCCGGCCAGCCCGGAGGCGTAACCCTGCCCGATCGCCCGGAACTTCCACTCGCTCCCGTGCCGGTACACCTCGCCGAAGACCATCGCGGTCTCGGTGGAGGCGTCCTCCGTCAGGTCGTAACGGGCGATCTCCCGCCCGTCGGCCTGGTTGACCACGCGGATGAACGCGTTGCGCACCTGCCCGAAGCTCTGCCCGCGCTGCTCGGCGTCGTAGATGGACACCGGGAAGACGATCCGCGCCGCCTGCGCGGGGACGGCGGCCAGGTCGACCTGGATCTGCTCGTCGTCGCCCTCGCCGCCGCCCGTCAGGTTGTCGCCGGAGTGCCGGACCGAACCCTCGGGGCTGTTGAGGTTGTTGAAGAAGACGAAGTGCTGGTCGGAGAGGACCCTGCCGGAGGTGTCGCAGAGCAGGGCGGAGGCGTCGAGGTCGTAGTCCGCTCCGGTGGTGGTACGCACGTCCCAGCCCAGACCGACGGTCACCGCGGTCAGGCCCGGGGCCTCCTTGCTCAGCGAGACGTTGCCGCCCTTGGACAGGGTCACGGCCATTGGGGTCCTCCGTGCGTGGTGCGGTGGGTGTGTGCAGCGGTTGTGCTGTCGACAGGCAGGACGCACGGGCGGGCCCCAGGGTTCCCCGTTTGCGCAATACATGAAGTGTTGACCGAGAGGTCAGTTCTCGGCAGCCCGTGCTGCCTTGCCGAACGCGTCGGTGAACGCCGCACAGAATGCCTTCAGATCGGCCGGCCTGCGACTGGTGACCAGCGCATTGGGGCCGTTCGTGCAGAGCGTGACCGGCTGGTCGACCCATGTTCCGCCCGCGTTGCGCACGTCGGTCCGCAGGCTGGGCCACGAGGTAAGGGTGCGGCCGCGCACCGCGTCGGCCTCGATCAGCGTCCACGGGGCGTGGCAGATGGCGGCGACCGGCTTTCCCGCGTCGAAGAATCCCTTCACGAATTCCACGGCCTTCCGGTCCATGCGCAGCACATCGGGATTCGCGACGCCACCCGGCAGCACCAGCCCGTCGAAATCCTCGATACGGGCCTCGTCCAGGGTCAGGTCCACGGGAAAGGTGTCGGCCCGGTCGAGGTGGTCGAAGGCCTGGATCCGGCCGCTGCGGGTGGAGACGAGCCGGGGTTTGTCACCGTGGTCGAGAACGGCCTGCCAGGGCTCGGTGAGTTCGACCTGTTCGACACCGTCCGGTGCCGCGAGAAATGCGATCTGCACGGGTGCCGCCCTTCGCCGTCCGCCATGCCGTCTGCCATTCCGTCACTGTGCGGCAGTTTCCGGACGGCCGCGACCCCAGGGGCCTCACGCTGCCGCCGCAGGGCGATGCGGCGGCGGTGCGGCGAGCATGGGAAGGCAGACCTGACCTGACGGGGTGCCGGAGCCATCCGCGACCATGGACGACCAACGGGAGTTGACGTGCCTTGAACACGAAGGAGCCGGAGATGGAGACACCCCGGGCGCCACGGCGCCGTACCCTGCTGCGCATGATCGGCGCCGGTGGAGCCGTGGCGGCGACCGGGGCCATGACGGCGGCCTGCGGCGGCAAGAAGCACAGTGCGGCGGCGGGGGAGACGGGCCGGCCCCCGGCCTCCGGCGACGACACCCTCATGATCATCCGGCATGCGGAGAAGCCCAAGGAGAGCGGCAAGAAGCCGCCCTTCGGCATCACCGAGGACGGCGAGCAGAGCGACCACGCCCTCACCGTCCGCGGCTGGCAGCGCGCCGGAGCGCTGACCGGCCTCTTCGCCCCGGACGGCGGCACGCCGCTGCGCCAGGGCCTGGTACGGCCGACCGCGGTCTACGCCGCCTCGCCGCACCACGGCGGGGGAGGCCTGCGGCCCAGCGAGACGGTCACCCCGCTGGGGGCGAAGCTCAAGGCGAAGCCCAATTTCGACTACCGCACGGACGACGAGGCTGCGCTGGCCAAGGAGCTCGTCGGACTGCACGGCGCCACCCTGGTGGCCTGGGAGCACCACCGGATCTCCGCCATCGTCAAGGGCCTGGGCACGGTACGGCCCGAGCCGCCGAAGGCCTGGCCCGACGACCGGTTCGACCTGGTCTGGGTCTTCACCCGCAAGGGCGGCGGGGACTGGTCCTTCACCCAGGTGCCCCAACTGCTCCTGGACGGCGACAGCCCGCACCCCGCCTGACCGGAAAACGGTTGTCCGGCCCTGTGCAGGGAATATCCCTGCAGAGCAGAAAGGGGGCGGATATGGCCGTACTTGTCGTCGTCCTGCTGCTGGCCCTGATTCTGGGCGGCGCAGGATTCGTGCTGCACGTGCTGTGGTGGCTCGCCATGGCCGTGCTGGTCGTGTGGTTGCTGGGATTCCTTTTCCGCAGCGTGGGTTCCGGCGGGAAAAGGGGCCGCTGGTATCGCTGGTGAATTCCGGCGGTGACGCCCGGCCGGATGACGCCCGTATTCCGGGTCGCATTCCGGCCGGACGTCCCGGCGGCCGGCGGCCTCAGCCGGCCGCTTCCTCGTGACGGTCGCCGGCCCACACGGTGTGGAACGAGCCCTCGCGGTCGGTGCGCCGGTAGGTGTGCGCCCCGAAGAAGTCCCGCTGCCCCTGCGTCAGGGCGGCCGGCAGCCGCTCCGCCCGCAGCGCGTCGTAGTAGGCGAGGGCGGCCGAGAAGCCCGGCGTGGGCACGCCGTGGCGCACCGCGGTGGCGACGACCGCACGCCAGGCGTCCTGCGCCCGGCCGACCTCGTCCGCGAACTCCTTGTCCGCCAGCAGCGTGGGCAGCGCGGGGTCTGCGGCGAACGCGGTGCGGATGCGGTCGAGGAAGGCGGCCCGGATGATGCAGCCGCCCCGCCAGATGGCGGCCGTCGACCCGAGGTCGATGTCCCAGCCGTACTCGGCGCTCGCGGCGCTGATCATGTTCCAGCCCTGTGCGTAGGACACCACCTTCGAGGCGTAGAGCGCCTCCTCCACCTGCGCCGCGAAGGCCTCCGCCGCGTCGGCGGACAGCGGCTCGGCGCCGGGACCGGGCAGCGTGCGCGCGGCACGCCGCAGGTCGGTGTGCCCGGAGACGGACCGGGCGAAGACGGCCTCGGCGATCCCGGAGACCGGAACCCCGAGGTCCAGCGCGGTCTGCACGGTCCACCGCCCGGTGCCCTTCTGCTCGGCCTCGTCGGCCACCACGTCCACGAACGGCTTCCCGGTGGCCGCGTCGGTGTGGGCGAGCACCTCGGCGGTGATCTCGATCAGGTACGAGTCCAGCCGCCCGGTGTTCCAGTCACGGAAGATCTCGGCGATCCGGGCCGGCTCGTAACCGGCGACCGTACGCAGCAGGTTGTAGGCCTCGGCGATGAGCTGCATGTCGGCGTACTCGATGCCGTTGTGGACCATCTTGACGAAGTGTCCGGCGGCGTCGGGGCCGATGTGGGTGCAGCAGGGGGTGCCGTCGGGTGCCTTGGCGGCGATGGACTCGAGAAGGGGTCCGAGGGATTTGTAGGACTCGACGGATCCGCCGGGCATGATGGAGGGCCCGTTGAGGGCGCCTTCCTCGCCGCCGGAGATGCCGGTGCCGACGAAGTGGATGCCGCGGTTGCGGAGGGCCTTTTCGCGGCGGCGGGTGTCGAGGAAGTGGGCGTTGCCGCCGTCGATGATCATGTCGCCCTCGTCGAGGAGGGGGGCGAACTCGTCGATGACGGCGTCGGTGGGGCCGCCGGCCTTGACCATGATGATGAGGCGGCGGGGCTTCTGCAGTGCGGCGACGAACTCTTCGGGGGTTTCGGCGGGGACGAAGTTTCCTTCGTGGCCGTGTTCGTCAATGAGGGCCGTGGTCTTGGCGGTTGTGCGGTTGTGGACGGCGACGGTGTGGCCGTGGCGAGCGAAGTTGCGGGCGAGGTTGCTGCCCATGACGGCGAGTCCGGTGACGCCGATCTGGGCGGTGGGGGTGGTGGCGGGGGTGCTGGCCATGTGCGGTGTTCCACTCCTGTCACGTGCATCGGTACGTCGAAGAGCTGTGCGAGCGTCAACCCCGGAGTGCGTGAAGATCTTCCCCTCGGGCAGCCGGACGTCGCCCGGTCATCGTCGCACGGGTGGTCGAAGGCGGCCGGGAATGTGCTGCGGGTGGCCTTGGATCTGTCACTTGCCTTGCCCGCGCGGGCCTCGCCGCATACGGCCGGAATTGTGTGACTCCGACAAGTCGCGAGGCGGGGCATGTAGCCGATGTGTCGGGGCTTTGATGCCGGGAGGCCGCCGGAATGTGCGGTCCGGCGGTTGCGTGATCTTGGAGCTTACGGGCGGTTCGTGGCAGGTTCCGGCAGGTCCGATGCTGACTTAATGTTGACTTTCCTGACGGTGAGTCAGCTACTCGGGTTCGGCCCCCGTGCGGGCGCCGAGGTGTCGGCGAGGGGCGTGAGGTGCCGAAGGCGGCGGTAACGAAGCGTGACGGACAGGCTGCTGTGGACTCGGTGGGAAATCCCGCGGCCAGGACATCGGACACCAGCACGGCCGGTACCCCTACCGGGCGTGCGGCGAGTGCGGCGACGGCGCCATGGGCGATGGCGGCAGCGGCGTGGTCGTGGCCGTCGGTGCTGCGTCCGGGAAGGCAGGCGAAGAGCCCGCCGGGGTGGATCTTGCGGGAGTCGAAAGAGAGGGGGCTGTGCACCGTGCGGCCGGTGTCGGGTACGTGGTCAAGGGTCCCGCCGGTTACCCGGGCGGCCTCGGCAAGGGTGAGCGGGATCAAGGGGTTCCCTCCGTCCGGGGGCCGAGGACGATGCCCCGCCCGGCGTAGAAACGGTCCAGGTCGGTCCACGGGACGGCGGCGAAGGTCTGCGAGTGCCCGGGAAAGCCTGACGGGTTGTGGATGAGCACGCGGCCGGAGTCCGCCCCGACGGCGAGGACAAGAGGACAAGGTGACCGCCACGCCCGGCGGGTGTCGCATTGAGCGTGCGGATGCTTTTGTGCACGGACATGATCACCAGGCGGCCCTGCCCGATCTCGGCGGCCACCTCATCGGCCGGGAGATGTGGTGCGGAGGGCGACGTCGATCCGGGCGCGCAGTTCGCTCCATGGAGCGTCGCTGACGTCAATGAGTTCCGGTGACGGCCTGCCGAAAGAGATGCCGACGCGCAGCCCTTCCGGTGCAGAGATATCAGGCATCGAACACTCCCTTGCTCGTGGTGTACGGCAGAGGTAGGGGTCCGCCCCGGCTGGCCCAGGGTCTGCAGGCCGGGGCAGGAGTTCATGAGTCCGCGGGGTCTTCTCCGGCCGCCTCATGCTCCAGGCATGAAATGGGCGGGAGCCAGGGGAGTTTGCGGACGACCGTCACGCCGTGCTCGTCGCATCGGTACACCCCGGGGCGCAGTGGTCTGATGCTGTGCCCGCCGTGGGGGCACAGCATCCTGTCGGGCCCGCACCCGAGCCGGTTGCGGTTCACCACTGGACGGTGGGGTGCATGCTCGACCAGTGCGCGGCGCGATCCATGTCAGTCCGGTGTGGCGGAGGTCGTGGCGGCGCAGGTGTTCGTAGCCGAGGCGGACGACGACTTCATCCCAGTGAGTGGCGTCGCGCAGGATGGCCGTGGTGATCCGTCCGCCGCGCGGGCCGGTGAAGAGCCGGGCCATGGGGTCGTGCCCCACGGCGTCGAGGCGGGCAGGGGTCATGGGACGGATTTCGGGGATGAGGGGGACAGTACGTCGCCGTTTGCCTTGGTGCCCTTGTCGATGAGCCCGCCGGGCCCGGGGGTGGTCTGGCGGCAGCATTCC
Source organism: Streptomyces sp. AM25 (assembly GCF_058146165.1). Classification (NCBI taxonomy): domain Bacteria; kingdom Bacillati; phylum Actinomycetota; class Actinomycetes; order Kitasatosporales; family Streptomycetaceae; genus Streptomyces; species Streptomyces sp. AM25. The sequence continues at coordinate 56,529 of NZ_JBKIWN010000012.1, forward strand.
CAGGTCCAGGTGCGCCGGTCGGTGTCCCGGGCACGGACGCCGGAGACCTCGCCGATGCGGGCGGCGGTGCAGGCGGCGAAGCGCACGGCGTCGCCCCAGCCCAGGTACTGGTCGTAGGAAGCCCGGGAAGGAGCCGGGGCCCGTCATCCGCTGAACCGGCTGACCGCTGCCAAGGGCGGCTGCCGGCGGTTCAGCGCAGCGCGGCGTAGACGATGAGGTTGTCCACGGTGTGGCCCTGTGCGTCGTAGGCGCCGTCGCAGGTGATCAGGCGCAGGGTCGGTGCCGTTGTCGCGCCGTAGACCTTGTCGGTGGGGAAGGCCTTCTTGCTGACCGTCTCGGTGGCAGTGACGGTGAAGCGGAAGGCTGTTCCGCCGGCGGTGCGTACAGTGATCTCCGCTCCTTGGCGGATCTTCTTCAGGTCGTGGAAGACGGCCCGGCCGTGACGGGTGTCGTTGTGGCCGATGACGACGGCGGCGCCACGTGATCCGGGTGCCGGGTTGCCCGTGTACCAGCCGGCGGTCATCCCCTTGTCCGCGGGCGGGACTTGGACGGTGCCGTCCTGGTTGAGGCCGAGCGGCATCACAGGGCTGTCCACGCCGAGGGACGGGATGGACACCGAGGCGGGGGCGGCGGCAGTCCGGTCGGGTGATGCAGGAGCCGACGGTTCCGCCGTCGCCGCGGCGCCCGGGGCCGGTGCGTTCGAGCAGCCGGTGGCAACCGTCAGGGCCATGAGGCAGAGCAGCGAGGACAGGATGCGGCTGCGCCAACTCGTCGGTCGTGTACGGGACATGTGGTGCCTTCGCAGAGGGAGGGTGCCGCCCCGGGCGGGGCGGCACCACGGGCGGGGCGGCGTCAGCCGTTGTGGCGCGCGGCGGCGCGGCGGCGCAGGGCGAAGGCACCCGCGCCCGCCAGGAGCGCGGCCCCAGCGGCCGAACCGGCCACCGTGGCGGTCGCGTCGTCGCCCGTCTCGGCGGCAGGGCGTTCGCCGGCGGCGACACCACCGCTCGGCTTCTTCACCTCGGGTGCCGGGGCGGCTGCGGACTTGGCCGAGTCCGGCGCGGGGGCGGGGCGTTCGCCGGCGGCCGCGCCGCCGCGCGGCTTTACGGGGGCCGGGGCGGCCGTGGACGGGGTCTTCTCCTGCGCGGCCGGAGCCGCCTTCTGCGGGTCCGCGGCCTTCGCGGACGGGGCCTGGTCCGTGGACGGGGCGGCGGCGCGCGGGGCCGGTCCGTCCGCGGCGAACGCGGCGGTCGTCGGCAGGAACACCCCGCCGAGCACGGCGGTGGCGAAGGCGGCATTGCGCAGGGTCTTGCTGCGGCGGGTCGGTCGGCGGTGGGACGGCATGGTGTGGGCTTCCCTTCGTCTGGCGAACGACGCCGGTACGTGTCGTACCGGCGCCACGTGATCGCCAGCTTCGCGGGAAGTTATGAGGAACCTGTCAGGTCGCTGTAGGCATCGCATCAGGGTCGTCCGCGCCCTGTCCCGGGAGCAGGGCCGGCGCCGGCAGCCGCAGCGTGAACACGGAGCCCTTCCCCTCGGTACTCACGGCGCTCACCGAACCGCCGTGGGCCTCGGCGAGCTTGCGGACGATCGCCAGGCCGAGGCCGCTTCCCCCGGTACGCCTGCTGCGGGACTTCTCCGCGCGCCAGAACCGGTCGAAGACATGCGGGAGATCGGCCGCCGGAATGCCGATGCCGGTGTCCCTCACCTCGACGACGACGTGTTCCCCCGAGACACGGCCGTTCAGGGCGACCTCGCCGCCCGAGGGCGTGTGGCGGATCGCGTTGGAGATGAGGTTGTCGATCGCCTGTCGCAGCCTGACCGGGTCGGCGGTCAGCCGGGCGTCCTGCGTCGTGACGCTCAGGGCCACGCCTGCCGTGTCGGCCCGCGCCTGGTGGGCGGCGGCCACCTGGGCCAGCAGTGCGTCGAGACGCACCTCTTCGGGGTGCAGTCGCAGGGCGCCCGCGTCGGCCTCGGCGAGGTCTTGCAGGTCGTCGATGATGTGCTGCAGCTGAACCGCCTCCTCCAGAAGCGAGGAGGTGAACTCCGGGCCGGGGTCGGCGAGTCCGTCCTGTGCGGCCTCCAGCCAGCCGCGGATGTTGCTGAGCGGCGTGCGCAGCTCGTGCGCCACGTCGCTGACCATCGCCTTGCGCAGCTCTTCCAGGCGGGCGCGGTGCTCGGCCATCTCGTTGAACGCGACGGCCAGTTGCCCCAGCTCGTCATCGGCCGTGACGGGAACGGGTTCCGCCCCGGGGCTGTCCTTCATCCGGTGTGCGGCACCTGTGAGCGCGTGCAACGGCCGTACCAGGCGGCGCCCGGTGATCAGTGCCACGCCGATGGTGAGGGCGAGCACGAGAGCGGCGACGCCCACGATCCTGGCGGTGTTGGCGGGCGACAGGTCGAAGCCGGGCACGGTGCCGGAGTCGGGGGTGCCGATGAACAGCAGGGCCGGCGGGGCCACGTAGCCGCCGAGCTGCTCGCGCCGCGCCGTGCTCACGCACGCGGTGACGGCCTGGTCGTCGTCGCCCTGCCCCTCCGCCTTCGGTGCGGGCCCTTGCTGCCAGGTCAGGTCCACGTGCAGCGTGATGCCGGGGCGGCGCTGTCGGCTCAGGCATGCATCGGCCAGGTTGTTGAGGGCCGCGAGCGCCTTCTCCTCGGTCCTGGTGGGGGTGTCCAGGCCGGTGTTCGGGCACTTGGCGGGCTGCACGGCCTCGGAACCGCCGCCCTTGACGACGACGCGGGGGCGCCCGGCCGGGTTCTCCACGACCTCGGCCGGGGTACCGAAGGAACGGAGGCAGTCCGCATTGCGGTCCGCCTTCTGCCTCAGCTCGGTGCGTTCGGCCGCCGTCAGCCGGAACGGGCCGACCGCCCGCGGATCGATCCGGTCCGGCGTCGTGCCCCGGTCGGTGGCCGTGCCCGAGCCGAGCACGGTGTCCACGGCCAGCGGGTCGACGACCGCGGAGGGCTTCGCCGCCAGGGCGGGCGGTGCCTGACCGGTGGCCGAGTCGGCCACGGTCCGGCGCTCCTGCGTGGTGACCGCGACCCGGCGGCCGTAGCGCCGGGCCAGGTCCCGCACCGTCTCTTCGGCCCCGTCCCACTTCGTGTGGGTGGCCCCGTAGCCGAGCAGGGCGTCGTAGATGCGGGCGTCGTCCGCGAGGTTCTGGCCCTGCTCCTGCCGGATCGCCCCCGACGTGGTCTGCACGGCCAGCCAGGCCGTCGCCGCCACCGAGCAGGCGGCGACCAGGGCGAACACCCCGAGGAAGCGGCCGAGCAGGCTCTTGCGCAACGGCAGGCTGCGGTACGGGCGTCGATCGCGCTTACGGCGCACGGCCCGCACCCTTGGCAGGGTCGGTCAGCTTGTAGCCGACACCGAAGACGGTGAGCAGCCGCACGGGGTTGCGCGGTGTGGGTTCGATCTTCTTGCGCAGGTTCATGACGTGGACATCGACGGTACGGGCGCTGACGTACCGGTCGAAGCCGTGCAGTTCCTCCAGCAGCCGTTGCCGTGTGAAAACCCGGTCCGGCTCGGCGGCCATCGCGGCGAGCAGGCGGAACTCGCCGGGCGTGCACTCCATCGGCGCGCCGTCGACGGTGACCTCGTGCCGGTCGGGGTCCACACGCAGCGCCCCGACCGTCAGGGCGGTCGAGGCGGGCGCCGCCGGTGCCGTGCGGCGGGTGCGACGCAGCAGCGTACGCACCCGTGCCATCAGCTCGCGTGGGCTGTACGGCTTGGTCATGTAGTCGTCGGCGCCCAGGTCGAGCCCGAGCAGCAGATCACCTTCGGTGGAGCGGGCCGTAAGCATCAGCACAGGCAGCTCACGTGCCTCACCGCGCAGCACCCGCACCACGTCCAGGCCGTCGACCAGTGGCATCATCACGTCCAGAACCAGCAGGTCCGGCTCACGCTGCCGCACCCGGTCGAGCACGGCACGGCCGTCGTGCACCACGGTGACCGTGTGTCCCTCACGCTCCAGATAGCGGCGGATCAGCTCGGCCTGCTTCTCGTCGTCCTCGGCGACCATGACGTCTGCACACACGCCGCCATCGTATGGGAGTGCGAAACCGACACTTCCGGCGAGGGCGTCCAGTCCGTGATCCCTGTCACATTGCGATGCGGGCCTCGGCCCGAGGCTGATTCTCCGGTGGGGCCACGACGTAGACCAGGGCGAGGCTGTTGGAGGCCATCATCGAGGCGGCCAGGGCCTGGACGGCGCGGAAGCCGAGGAGCGCGCCGAGGCCGGGGGTGAGGCTGCAGGCGGCCGAGGAGATGGCGAACAGGGCGAAGCCCCAGAGATGGACCCGGCACCTCTCGGACATGCTGGGACGCAAGCGCATGCTGCGAGGGTGAATCCATGCCCTGCCCGAAGTTCGGCAGGCTCGACTCGGAGTCCTGCCGCACCAGCCTCGACCCCACCTGCATGGCCATCGCCGAATTCAACCGCCCCAAAAGTGGAACCGACGTCATCGTCTGCAAACGCCGCAAAGCGGCTGACGTGCCCTGCTACCGCCCCAACTGCCCTGACACAAAGGGGATATAGCCTCTATTCGTGGCGTGGTGACGTGCCTTTGGGCGGCCTGGCGCGAACACCTGCCTCCAAGGGCTGTCACACATGGCCCGGCCGTATCCGGGAGTACGAGGTCGGGGACCGGTTCATCACTGCATCGTGTGCCCAACTCCCCGGCAGAGTGGCCAGATGTCTGCTCGTGCGTTCCCGACACCACTTGCCACGGTTGCTCGTAGTGTTTGATGGGGGAGCCGGCGAACGACAGGTTCGTCGTTGCCCTTCCATCCCGTCCCGGACCAGGGAGCGGCTGATGTCTGTCGAGCCGGACGAAGTTCGCGAAGAGGTCGGTGCAATCATCGTGCGGTTTCTCGAAGGTCAGGAGCCGTTGCTCGCCGGACTGGGCCTGAGTGATCATTTCGAGGCGGCCAGGAGGCTGGCCGGCAACCCGACGGGGAAACGCTTCCGTTCCCGGTTCTGCTACTGGGGATGGCGTGCAGCCGGCGGCAACGGCAATCCCGAGGCCGTGTACACCGTGGGTGCGGCATTGGAGATGATGCAAACGTCGTTTCTGCTCCATGACGACGTGATGGACCGTGGCGTGATGCGCCGGGGACAGCCGGCAGCCCGCGCGTTCCTGGCCGGCCTGCACGCGGAAGAGGGCTGGCACGGATCGTCCTCGCATTACGGCGACTCCTGTGCCATCGCTTTGGGAGTGCTGTGTCAGGACTGGGCCATGGCGCTGCTCGACAGCCTCTCTCCCGTCACCGGCCTGGGCAGGGTGCGGGACCTGTGGCACAGGACGAACTGGGACACCTGCTGCGGCCAGATCCTCGAACTCGTCACAAACGCCCGGCGCGACTTCCGGTACGAGCAAGCGGTGCTGATCGCGCACTACAAGAACGGCGTCTACTACATCGCTCCGCCACTGCGCATGGGGGCGGCACTGGCCGGTGCCGACGAAGCAGTGGACCAAGCATTCCTGAAGGCTGGTCAGCTGCTCAGCGAGGGCCATCAATTCCGCAACGACCTGCTGGGCGCGTTCGGGGACGGGCGCACCCTGGGCAGCTTCGACGATCTGGCCGAGGGCAAGGCCACCGCGCTGCTCGCCCACGCCCTGCGCGAGGCGGACGAGGGGCAACGCGACCGGCTGCTGGCCCTGTACGGACGGGAAGACCTGGACGCGGACGGTGCTGAGGAGATCCGGCGCATCCTGCGTCAGACAGGCGCGGACAAGGCAATCGAAGACGAGATCGGCCGCCGGTTCGAGCAGGCGCTCGCCGTCCTGGACCCCGTTCCCCTCACCGACGAGGGGCGCGAGGCCATCGTGGCCCTGGCCCGTCAGGCCCTGTACCACCGCCACTGAATCCGCCTGCGAGGGAGAACCCTGCGATGAGCGGACCGTCCGACGCGGTGCACAGTGACCTCGACCGCGCCGCCTTCGACTACTACGACAACAAGCGCGACGACGCCATCAACCTCGGACTGGGTGAAATCGACGGGCTGTACCACCACCACTTCGCGGTCGGCGACTTCGACAACAGCATCCTCGATCTGGCTGAGCCCGAGCGCAGCCAGGCGGTGAACACGGAGTTACACCGGATGGAGACCGCCCAGGTCACCAACCTGATCACCAACGCGCTGGGCACTGTGGGCCGCACAGGCCGGATCCTGGATGCGGGATCCGGCCGAGGCGGGACGGCTTTCCTGCTGCACCGACGCCACGGCTGCCGCGTCGACGGTGTCAATCTCTCCACCTACCAGACGGTCTTCTGTCGTGAACAGGCTTGTCGGCACAGGGTGGAAGACCAAGTGGTCTTCCACGAAGGGAACATGAGCGACACCGGCTTCGAGGCCGGCACCTTCACCCACGTCATCACCAACGAAACCACCATGTACGTCGACCCGTTTGCCGCGTTCACCGAGTTCGCCCGCCTCCTGATACCCGGTGGCACGTACGTCCTGATCTCCTGGTGCCGCAACGACGCAGTCGCCCCCACCTCCGCGGAGGCCGAGGTGATCGATACCCATTACCACTGCCACACCCACCGACGCAGCACCTACCTCCGCGCCCTCCTGGACGCCGGCCTCATCCCCCAGCAGGCGGACGACCTGACACAGGAAGCCATTCCCTACTGGGAACTGCGCTCGGCCTCCCCGCTCACCACCGGAATCGAGCAGACCTACCTGGACGGCTACCGCAGCGGAAGAATCAACTACCTGCGCGTGATAGCCCGCAAGGCCCTCGGCGCTTCGGCATGGGCTGTGCACTCCCACTCGCCCTGACCTTGCATGGAGAGACCGATGAAGCCACTGGCACCAGGCGCACCCGGCCCATATGGCATGCACTACCCGGACCTCCCCGACGAGCCCGAGACCCTGATCAACCCCCATTACCCGGCCATCGCCCGGGTTGCGGAAGAGGTCATCACCACCTGTGCGGAACTTGCCCCTGCAGAGCGGCGAATGCTGGAACAGGAGGACATCGGCCTATGGTTCTCCAGCATCTGGCCGCTTGCGGGCCAGGACGAGCTGTGTGCCCGAATCCCCCTCTACCTGTTCCTCGTCATGCGCGACGACCGGCTCGACAGAGGCGACGCCGGCGGAGCAGCAGATCTGGGCAAAGCGATCGCCCGCAAGCTCGAACGCCTGCTTGCCCCCCTTCAGGCAGACCCCGCCCAGCGCATCAGACACGCCACCGAGGCGGTACTCGAACGCGCGCCGCGCGATTCCTTCAACTCACTCGACGCCTATCTGGAGTACAAACGCGGCGGCGAAGACAGCATGCAACTGGCAGCAGAACTATCCGCCGCCGGGGCCGGACGCACCTACGCGCCGCTGCTGGACGTGCCCGAGACGCAGGAATTCCTCTGCCTGCACTCAGCCCTGGCACGGCTGGCCAACGACATCCTCGGCGCACCCAGAGAAATGAGCCAGAAGGGCGACCGCATCAACGCTGTTGCCCTCCACCAGCGCCTCACCGGATGCACCGCACAACAAGCCCTCGACGCCTGCCTGGAGCTGTACCACAGCATGCGAGAGCGATACCACCGCGTACGGCGCGGCCTGTCCCGCCAGGAAGAGTTCGAGCAGATGTGCACAGACCTGCACCTGGTATACAGCGGGACCGTGTTCTTCATGAAGCGGTCGCTGCGCTACCACCGCTGCTGGACGCAGACGGCCTGGTGATCTCTGCTTCCCCGGCCCCGAGGAGCGGCCGCTTGTCACAGCCCAGGACTCCCGGCCCGGGCACCGGCCGCGAAGCAGCACTAATAACAGGCCCCATGACGGTGTGGCCGTGGCGTGCGAATCCGCCACCATGCGTCTTCGGCACCGTTGCTTCGCGTGGCCGGAGGGGCCCGTGGGCGAGCAGGCCCCCGTTGTTTCTGTCGTGGGCATGCTTTCGCTACCATCCGGTAGGTTGATCAACCATGCTCTGTGGAAGGACAGATGATGGACGTTCACGATCGTCTGCCGCAGGAGCAGGACGGAGTGACGACTCCGGGCGCCCCGGGCGCCTCGGATGCCCCGCACCCCCATGCCGGGATCGGCCGCCGTAGGTTCCTCGGCTACGTCCTGGCGGCGCCGACCCTCGCTGTCGCCGCCCAGTTGGGCGAAGCGGCAGCCGATACCACTCCGGCACACGCCGCGCCCGCCTCGCTCCCCGAGCTGACCAAGCTGTTCGACTTCAACGACATGCTCACGGACGCGACGCTGCCGACGGCCGGCCTCATCACCATCCAGGTACACGCGGACGGTACGGCCTCGTTCGCCCTGCCCCGCGCCGAGGTGGGCCAGGGCATCACCACCTCCACGGCGATGCTGATCGCCGAAGAACTGGACCTGCCACTGGAGAAGATCCGCGTCACCCTCGCCGACGCGCGCCCCGAGCTGCTCTTCAACCAGCTCACCGGCGGCTCCAACACCACCATCTCCACCTATACTCCGGTCCGCGTCGCCGCCGCGATCGCCAGAAGGCGCCTCCTGGAGGCCGCGGCCGACGTGCTGGGCGCCGGGATATCCACGCTGACCGTCGCGGCAGGTGTGGTCACCACCGGGGACGGCCGGAGCGCGACCTACGGCTCGCTCGCGGAGAAGGCCGCGAGCCAGAAGACCGTACGAGTCGCCGCCGACCTCAAACCACGCTCCTCCTTCTCGGTCATCGGCACCTCGCGCAACCGGGTCGACGCGCTGGCGAGCGTGACGGGCCGCAAGCAGTTCGCCATGGACCTGCAGGTGCCGGGCGCGTACCCGGCCATGGTCTGCCGGCCGCCCACGATCAACGGCACGGTGCGGTCCGTGCAGAACCTCGCGGAGGTACGGGCGATGCCCGGCGTCACCGACGTCGCGGTCATCTCGACAGGTGTGGCGGTACGCGCACGTACCTTCGGTCAGTGCATCGACGCGGTACGTGCGCTCAAGGTGACCTGGGGCCCCGGGACGGCGGAGGGAGCGTCCGAGGAAACGGTTCTGCGGGAGCTGAAGAGGGCGGAAATCCCCCTGGCCGTACCGCGGTTGAACCATCTCGCCAAGACTGTCGAAGCAACGTTCACCTTCCATTTCGCCAGCAACAGCGCGCTGGAGCCCAACTGCGCGGTGGCCGACGTACGGCCGGACCGGGCCGAGATCTGGGCGTCCCTGAAGTCACCGATCGTCGCCAAGGAGAAGATCGCGGCGAAGCTGGGCCTGCCGCTCGGTGCGGTCGCGGTGCATGTCACCGAGGGCGGCGGCTCGTTCGGCCGCAAACTGTTCTCCGATGCCGCGCTCGAAGCCGCCGAGATCTCCCGGGCGATGGGCAAGCCGGTCAAGCTCATGTGGCACCGCACCGACGAGTTCCGCCAGGGGCGTACGCACCCGATGGCCACCTCGCGCATACGGGCCACGTATGCCCTGGGCAAGGTGCTCACGTACGAACAGCGGCACACCTCCGTGTCCACCGACTTCGGGCACGGCCTCGGAGAGATCATCACCGCGTCGGCCGCCAAGCTGCCCGTCGGCGACCTCACCTTCTCCGAGACCATCTTCACGCTCACCCAGCAGACGCCCTACGACCTCGGGCTCCACACCCAGTTCCTCAACGAGGTGGACAAGGGCTTCAACACCGGCAGCATGCGCGGCATCTACTCGCCCAACGTCCGGTGCGCGCAGGAGCTCGTTCTCGACCGGCTCGCGGACGAGATGGGCAAGGACCGCCTTCAGCTCCGTCGGCAGCTCATCAAGGACGACCGGGCCAGGGCTGTTCTGGACAAGGTCGCGGAAGTCGGAAACTGGGGGAGGGAGTTGCCTCCCGGCGTGGCACAGGGCATTGCCGTACACCCCGAATACCACGGAGCCGTCGCCGTACTCGCCGAGATCGACTGCCGCCCGCAGACCACTGGACGGCACATACCCGACGCCTGCACCGGACCGCGCGTCACCAGGGTCGTCTGCGCCGTCGACGTCGGCCTCGCCATCAACCCGAAGGGCCTGGAGGTCCAGATGATGGGTGGCATCATGGACGGCATCGCCATCACACTCACTTCGGGCCTGCACCTCAAGGACGGCGCGTTCCTGGAAGGCAGCTGGGACAACTACTTCTACACCCGTCAGTGGAACACCCCGCCCGAGCTGGAGATCGTGGTCATGCCGCCGACCAGCGGGAAGCCCGGCGGTGCGGGGGAGCTGGCGGTCGGCGCCGCGTCGGCCGCGGTCGCCTGTGCCTACGGCGCGGCCACCGGCACCATGCCGACGACGTTCCCCGTCAACCACTCCGGCCCGCTCGGCTTCGAGCCGCTGCCGACCGTCCCCCCGATCCCGCAATCGCCGACCGACGGCCTGGACCGCGCCTACTAGAGACGAGCGACCGTGCCCGAACACACCTTCATCCTCAACGGCAAGCCCGTCACGGTGGACGTCGAGGACGATGTGCGGCTGCTGTGGGTGCTGCGCGACGTCCTGGGCGTCACCGGGCCGAAGTACGGTTGCGGACTCGGCGTCTGCCAGGCGTGCACCAGCCACATCAACGGCAAGGCGTTCAACCCCTGTTCCGTGCCGGTCAAGAGCATTCGGCCGGATGACGAGATCACCACCATCGAGGGGCTTCCTGCCACCGTCGGCAGGGACCTGCACCCCATGCAGGAGGCCTGGCTGGAGCGCGACGTCGCCCAGTGCGGCTACTGCCAGCCCGGCCAGATCATGGCCGCGGTCGCCAAGGTCAAGCAGGCCCGCGCCGCCGGCCGCGAGATCACCGAGGCCGACCTGGACGAGATCCGCAACGTCTGCCGCTGCGGCACCTACCACCGCATCCGCGAGGCCATCAGGGAGGGGGCGCAGCGCTTTTAGGCCCGAGCCTGAGGCCGGTGCGGGATATCTGCTTCGTCTTTGCTCTCGCCGAGCAGCTCGTCGTACCCGTTGTCCAGGCTGGGATCGTGACCCAAGCCCTGTCAAGACGGTTCGGCGGCTCCGTCGGGGTCGCTGTCGTGCCGGTCGGCCAGGGCGGTGATGCCGGCCGTGGCGGCGGTGGCGAGGTCGGCGACCATCGCATCGTCGACGGGCAGATGGAGGATGTACAGGGCGGCGGAGTAGGAGCCGGCCAGGAGCACGTGGGCGATCGCGGGGTCGACGGGCCCGGCCAACTCGCCGCGGGCCACGGCTCGTTCGATGATTTCGGCGAATTCGGCGTGTTCGGCGGCCAGGAAGGTGTCTTGGAACCGGGTCACCAGTTCGGGGTTGACGGCGAGTTCGCTCATCAGCGCCGGTGTCAGATCTCGTGCTGCCGGGGCGGTCAGGCGGGTCTGGATGGTGCGGGCCAGCGCCAGGGGCGGCGCACGTGGACTCCTACCACCTGCCCTACAACGACCTGCAGATAGCCGTCGACGCGCACGCCACCTACACCGCCCGCAGTGGTGCCTTTCCCGCAAGCGCCTGGGGAACCGTCTGGGCACAGCACCGGTTCTACGTGCCCGGAGGCCTGCACAGCACCTCCTGGAAGCAGCTCAAGGTCGACTGCCTGACCACCGGCGGCCCGACCGCGACCGTCACCGGTATCGTCGTGCGCACTTCACCCGACCTGCACGACCAGCTCGGCAAACGCGAAGGCGTCAGCTTCTACGTCAACGGCCGCCACTCCCGGGTCGGCAGCAGCGTACCCCCCGCGACAGGGCCACTTCTGCCCAAGTGCATGGCCATCTCCGCCACCTGGCCCGTCAAACACGGCGGCTTCACGCTCAAGGACGCCCCGCTGGTGCCCCCACCCATCCCCGGCCACTGACACACCCGCCCAGCCCTTGCCCTTGATCCGCCCGTCCCATCACCTGAACGTTGCCCGCATGGTTCAGCCAGCGCCCACATCCCCGCGCGGAGGGACCTCATGACCTACTACGCCGTCCCCTGCCTCCGGGGCGTTCAGCGCGGGTCCCGGGTGCTGCCCGCCGCGGGGCTGCCGCTCCTCTCGGACCGGTCGTCGGGGGCGCGTGGTGCGGGTACCTGGCCGATCATCGACTCGGCTTCCCGTACGCCGGCGAGGCGGGCGAAGCCGACCGCATAGGCGTGGATGTCACGCTGCACCCGCTGCAGCTCCGCCCGACAGGCGGCATTGCCCTCCCAGTCGGACTCCGGGCTGTCGGGATGAGCATGCTCGAACTCCCGCAGCCGGGAGTGCCATTGGGACAGGAACGGCCGCAGCTCGCGGTTCAGCATGGTGATCGCGAGGTACTCGACCGTCTGCCCGCCGGGAACGGGGGCCGAGGGACGGGCGGTCCTGAGGATCCCGCGCGTCGTGGCGAACAGCCCGTACACAGAGGTGAGTGCTTCCCGGACGACTCCCTCGTCACTGGCCAGGGGCTGCGTGGACACGCGGGTCACCGTTTCGACGAACATCTGCCAGGCGACCTGGCGGGAGTCGTTGTTGACGGTGAACGTGAGCTCGCTCAGCTGCGGGATGGCGACCTTGACCTCGGTGAGGCGAGCCGTGCGCTGATACCACTGCACGACCAGGACGGCCACCGCGCCCGCGACGCCGCCGGTGATGACGAAGAGGCTGCGGCCGGTCACCTGGGTGAGGCTGAAGAGGACAAGTCCTGTGAGCGCGCCGACGGCCGTGGCCGCGACGAGCCGCAGCAGGGCGCTGTCGAGGATCCGTCGCCCATGCGCGGGCCGGGCGCCGGGCTGCAATAGCTGGTTGCTCATCGTCGCGTCCGTTCCCCGCCGAATTCCGATGCAGGAAGAACATAGCGCCAAGGACGTCAACTCACCGGCGTTGCGGCGGCATTCGCGTGATCCTGGGCCGATGTCCCGGAGGAGCGGGTCGCGCGGCCGCCGAGCTGTTCGACGCCGTCGACGGGTGGTCCAGACATCACCCCGGTGCGGGCCGACGGTGGCTGCACCGGCAGCCGGCTGATGCACTCGCGGTGCCTGGCGAGGACGCCGGCTGTCTCGGCGGCCTCCGGCGCCGCAGCCGCCAGTGCTACCTCCTCCCGCAGCTCCTCGGCCCGCCCACGGCCGGCTGCCTCCCGCTCCTGCAGGGCGAAGGAAACCCGGGGATCCAGCCCATCCAGTCAACTTGCTCCGGACTTCGGACAGAGCGGCCGGAAAGCGGGGCCCGAAGGTACGTAGGAGCGCCACCGGTCGGCATTGATTGCGCCCCTTGCCCACTCGCACAGTGAGTGCGCCGGGTCCACTGTCGCGTCGACGTCCCACAGGCGCACCGTATTGTCCTTGCTCCAGCTGACAATCGTCTTGCCGGCGGGACCGAATCCCACGCCGGTGACGTCAGCGCTGTGCCCTTCGAGCGGCCCGCCGATCTGCTGCCCGGTGGCGACGTCCCAGAGCCTGACCGTGTGATCCATGCCGCCGGTGACCAGCGTCTTCCCATCGGGGCTGAACGCAATGGACGTGACACCGCTGCGATGACCGGTCAGCGGCTCCCCGACCTGTTGACGCGTGGCCACGCTCCAGAGCCGGACGGTACTGTCACGGCTCGCGGTGGCGAGCATCGTGCCGTCGGCGTTGAATGTCACCGCGTTGATCTGCGCGGTGTGACTGGGGGGCGTCTCCCCGATACGGCGATGTGTGGCAGCATCCCAGAGCACCACTGTGTCGTCGTCGGTGCTGGTGGCGAGCGTGCGGCCGTCGGGGCTGAATACGACGCTCAGTGCTCTGCCATCGAGTGCCGTGCCGATCTGACGGTGCGTCACCAGATTCCATATGCGCACGGAGTCCTTGCCGGAACTGGCGAGGCTCCTGCCGTCGGGACTGAAAGCCATTGCGCCAGTGGAGCTGGCGTGGTTGGGCAGTAACGTGCCAATTTGGCGGTGGGTTGTGACGTTCCAGAGTTTCACATCGTAATGTGTTGTGAAGGAGCTGGTCGCCAGCACAGTGCTGTCGGGGTTGAAGGACATTGCGGAGCCCACGCCCATGCCACCGGTGACCAGCGGATCACCGATCTGGCGAAGTGTGGCAACGTTCCAGAAGTGCACAGCGTCGCCGGATCCCGCAACGGCCAGGATCTGCCTATGAGGGCTGAGCGCCGTCGCCAGTTGACCCCCGGTGTCGACCGATGTTCCGATCTGCCGTTGTGTGCGGACATCCCACAGCCGAACCGTGGTGTCATCACTCGAACTGGCCAGGGTCGATCCGTCCGGGCTGAAGGCCAATGCCAAGACCCTGCTTGTATGGCCGGTGAACGGTGCTCCCATCCGGATGTGCCGCGCTCTGTCCCAGAGTTGCACACTGTCGTCTTCGTGCGCGGTGGCAAACATCGTGCCGTCGGGGCTGAAAGCCACCGACTCGGCCCTCCCGGCGCCGGCGGTGAACGGCTTCCCGACCGGGGCTCGGGTGGTGGTGTCCCAGAGCCGGACGCTGCCGTCGGCATCGGCGGCGGCGATGGTTTTGCCGTCCCTGCTGAAGGAGACGGACGAGATTCCGTAGCCGGCTGTCGTCAGTGCCTTGCCGATTGGCGCATGGGAACTCACCTCCCAGAGCTGTAGTTTGTTGCCGGCGCCGGTCGCGAAGGTTCTGCCGTCGGGGCTGAGGGCTACTGTGTAGAGGTCGTGAACTCTGAGTGGCTCACCGATCTGGCGATGTGTCGCCACGTCCCATGTCCGTACGGTCCCGGAGTCGCCCTCGTCACCGGTGACGAGAGTCCTGCCGTCAGGGCTGTAGGCGACCGAATGGACCATCCCGGCATGGGCGTTGAACGGGTCACCGATCTGTGTGTGGTCGGCGACGTTCCAGAGTCGGACAGTGCCGTCGGAACTTGAGCTGACCAGAGTCCTACCGCCCGGTCCGAAGGCTAGCGACGTGACGCCTTGGTTGTGCCCGACGAATGGGTCACCGATCTTCCGCTGCGTTGCCGCATCCCAGAGCCGCACGATGCCGTCGCCGCTTCCGGAAGCAATGGTCTTGCCGTCCGGGCTGAAGGCCACCGCTCTCACGGGCCAGGAGTGAGCGAGCAAGCCGGACTCCGGGTCGACGGCGGCGTTGAGAACTGCGAGGCGGGATTCCGGAGTCGGGTCGATCCGCCATGCTGCCAACGCTTTCAACCGGGCACCGAACGGGTCACGGGTCGCAAGGAGGGAACTCTGACTGATCAACTGCTGCGCGACGGCATGGTCGCGCTGGCGGGTGGCCTCGGCACGTGCGACCAGTGCGATCACGGACACCGTGCTCGTGATCAGGAGGAGCAGGTTCAGCACGGCCGCGGTGATCCTGGCCGTCCGCAGGTTGCGTCTGGTGTCGAGGAGGCCTTCCGACTTCAGGTCGTCCTCTGGAAGGCCGCGTACGACGGCTGCGATACCGAGTGCGACGTTGTCGACATCCGGCGCGGGATCGGCACCGTTGTCGGGGCGGCGGAGGACTGCGGACTTCCAGACGGGTTGCTGCTTGAACTTTCCCGACAGGCGGGTGGGCAGTGCCGTCGAGAGTTCCGGATTCCAGTCGCCTCGTTGCTCGTCCCATACCAACTGCCCTGCGGTCACCACGAGCAGGATGGTGTCGACCGCCTTGTGCTTCAGCCACCATTCGATTTCCCGGTCGACCCACACCGATGCCTTCGACTCCGGCGATGCCATGACCACGAGCCAGTCGGAGCGGGCGAGGCCGGCTTCGATCTTTTCCCGGAGCTGCGGCCCGATCGATACACCGCTGTCATCGAGGAAGACTCTGATCCGAGGTGGCTTGTACCAGGGCCGGGACTGCTTTTCGATCGCCCGCTGCAGGTGTGGCAGCCATCGTCGGTCGCGATCCCCGCTGTAGGAGAGAAATGCGCCGTATCCGAGGTCGGTCCTTATTCGACCGTGGCGGGCTATGAGTGACCGCAGCCAAGCGAATTCCGGGCCTGGCAACCGGAGTGGAACGGAAAGGCGTCCCGCCCTCATGCGGCCGGCAGGTATTCGTGGCCGTTCCAATGCAACATGACTCTCGTGATGGCGCCTTCGGCGCAGCTGGGGTTGCACGAGTTTCCGGATTTGGCGATCGTGTACTGACCATCTCCACCGGGGCCGACGAGCCGTGCGTCGTAATAAGCGAGCCTCCCGCCCCTGTAGTGGTCCCCCGGGTCGCTCCAGCCGATGTCCTCGAACCCGTCTTTGTCGGGTACGAGCACCAGTACCCCGTCATAGCGTCCGGGGTTGTAGATCACGAAGGTGTTCTTGGTGGCGTCGGATGCAGGGGCGGCGAAGTGCAGGTCCTTTTCGTAGATGTCCACGTCGATGGATACCAGTGCGTGACCGTTGCTGGTGACGGACGCGATGCACCCGCTCGGGTCGTGGGAACCGGTCCGCCGGACCAGGAATACGCGAACCGCCCCGAGGTCCGGATGCTTGATGTCCCGGTGATCGAGCACCGTACCCGGACACTGTGCGGTGTCCGGCGGACTGGACGGAAACGAGGCGGGCGAGGGCGCTGCCGAGTGGGCCGATCCGCTCGTACCGTGTGTGCATCCGCCGGCGAATGCCATCGCCAGAGCCGAGGCCGGCACCGCGATCCGAGCCACTGCCGAGCCGGGCGTGCACCACGAATGCTGCCGACGTAAATGCCCGGAAGCGCTGGAAGGCATTGAATTCCCCCTGTGTCGGAATGAGGCTGATCGACTGGGAAGCAACTCCGAACTCTACTCGGGCAGATGTGTCATATGGGAGAACTTGCGCGAAATCCGGCTGAGTGCGCCTCGTGCTCCTCGTCCACGACGGGGCTGCGCAGCTGATCGCGGGCCTGGTTGCCGTACTCCTGGACCGAGTCGGGGTCCCTCAGGGCGTACTCGGTGACGGCCCGCCGCTCCTCGGGCCGTCCGCCGGCCCGGACGGCGATCGGGTGGTCGGCCACGGCCCGGGCGGTATCAGCCGGGGATCGGCCGGCCCGACCGGCTTTTGGTGCTCCGCCTCATGTCATGCCGTGATGGTGACGGTCGTGTGCGCGGAGATGCTCCACCGGCCGTCGGTGCGGCCGATCACGTAACTGACCCGGACCCTGCCGGGCGCGGGCCGGGGGACGTGGAAGACCGTGCTCGCGCCCACGGCGGAAGCGTCCACGAGCCGGGTGTCGACCAGTGAGGTGCGCAGGACTCCGGTGTCCCAGCGCAGGCGCACCTCGTCCCCGGCGGACATGCCCGGGTACGGGCCGACCTGTACGACGAGCCGCGGGGCGTCGGCACGTGCGGTGATCGCGCCGTTCCTCGCCCCTTTCACCTCGGGCGGGGCGAGGGGCTGTGCGTCCATCCTCCAGGACCTCCTACGGGCCGCCGTCCACCCGCCGGGCAGCGGCGGACCGGGCCCCGGGGCCATCGTCCCCTGTTCGACCGATCCGTACACGTCCTGTTTTCTCTGCGTTCATGCTTCATTCGGCAGCGGTGCCACGACAGGGCCGACGGTCCGGGAGCGATGCCGAACGGCTCGTCGTCTGTAGTCTGTTGGCATGGATCCGAGAGGCGCTGTGGTGTCAACATCCTGCTCTTGACGAGGAGTTCGCCGAAGGGGTGGGGATGACGGAGATCCGCGGCGAGTTGATCCGTGCATTGCCTGGCGTGCTGAAGGCGCACGCGGCACGCGTGGGAGGGAAGACCGCCTTCCAGGACGCCCGCCGGGGTGTCACGTACCAGGAGTTGGAGGAGCGGACCGGTCGTCTGGCGGGCCACCTGGTGCGGCTGGGGGTACGCAGGGGCGACAGGGTGGCGCTGCTGCTGGGCAACCGGGTGGAGACGGTGGAGAGTTTCCTCGCGGTTCTGCGGGCGGGGGCCGTGGGCGTTCCGGTCGGTCCCGGGGCCACGGACGCCGAACTCGCGTACTTCCTCGACGACAGCGGGGCAGCGGCGGTGGTCACGGAGAAGACGCTGCTGCCGCGGGTCTCGCGATTGGCGGCCGTACGACCGGGGTTGCGGTCGCGGATCCTGGTGGCGGGCACGGGTGCCGTGCCGAGCGGAGAGACCGCGCACGACTTCGAACGGCTCGCCGGGTCGGATCCGGGATGCGCGCCCCGGGACGACCTCGGCCTGGACGAGGCGGCATGGATCCTCTACACCTCGGGCACGACCGGGCGGAGCAAGGGCGTGGTCTCCAGTCAGCGCACCGCGCTGTGGTCCGTGGCGGCGGCCTACGCCCCGTTGTGGGGACTGGAGCCGCCGGACAGGCTGCTGTGGCCGCTGCCGATGTTCCACGCCTACGCCCACTCGTTGTGCTTGCTGGGCGTGGTGGCCGTGGGCGCGAGCGCGTACCTCCTCGACCGGGGTGCGAGCGTCGCGAAGGCGCTCGCCGAACAGCGGTTCACCATCGTGGCCGGCGTGCCTGCCACCTACCGCCTGCTCACGAGCGCGGTCCGGGAAGGCTCCCGGCCGTCGGCCGGCCTGCGTCTGTGCGTTACCGCGGGTGCGCCGTGTCCGCCGGAACTGCGGGCGGATGTCGAGGAGTTGCTCGGCGTACCGCTGCTGGACGGCTACGGCAGCACCGAGACCTGCGGGAAGATCACGGTCGACCGGCTCGACGGCTCCGGAGGCGCCGGCCATCGCGGTGTGCCGGTGCCCGGTGTCGAGGTGCGGCTGACCGATCCGGCCGGCGGTGGCGATGTCGCCGACGGGGGCGAGGGGGAGATCTGGGTCCGCGGCCCGAACCTGATGCTCGGGTATCACGACCGTCCGGACGACACCGCGCAGGCGTTCAGGGACGGTTGGTATCGCACGGGGGATCTCGGCCGCCGCGTCGGGCACAGCGGTCTGCGCGTCACCGGCCGGGTCAAGGAACTCATCATCCGGGGTGGCGAGAACGTCAACCCGGTCGAGGTGGAGCAGGTGCTGCTCACCTGTCCAGGCGTCGTGGACGCGGCCGTCGTCGGCAGGCCGCACGACGTGCTGGGCGAGGTGCCGGTCGCGTTCGTGGTCGCCGGCCCGCAGCGCGGCGTCGACACCGACCGGGTACGCGCCCTGTGCCGGGAGCGGCTGTCGGGCTTCAAGGTGCCCGACGAGGTGTACGAGACCGACTCCGTGCCCCGCACCCCCTCCGGCAAGACCGACCGTCCCGCGCTGGCCCGGCAACTGGCCGAACGGCTCGGGCCGGCACGCGAGGCCGCGGCGGCCGCCCTGCGCCGGCGCCTGTCGGCACTGGCCCCGCCCGCGCGGTACGACGCCGTGCTGCGTCTCGTCCTCGCCGCGACGGCGCACGCGAGCGGTGTGCCGGAACGGGACCTGGAACCGGGCCGGTCCTTCACCGCTTTCGGGGTCACCTCCCTCGGGGGCGTACTGCTGCGCGACCGGCTGGGCACGGCCACCGGCCTGGAGCTGCCCGCGACCTTGGTGTTCGACCACCCGACGCCCGCCGCCGTGGCGGAGTTCCTGCAGACCGCGCTGCTCGGCGGCCCGGCCCCGGCCCCGGACCCGGACGGCCGTCCCGGCAGCGGCAGGGCGCGTACGCCCTCGGCGGAGCCGGTGGCCGTCGTCGCGATGGCCTGCCGGTATCCGGGCGGCGTGGCCTCGCCCGAGGAGCTGTGGCGGCTCGTCGCGGACGGCGTCGACGCGACCTCGGACGTCCCCGTCGACCGGGGCTGGGACCTGCCCGGCCTCTTCGACCCGGACCCCGACCCCGACCGGCTCGGCACGTCCGTCACCCGCCGCGGCGGATTTCTGCGCGGGGCGGCCGATTTCGACGCGGCCTTCTTCGGGATGTCGCCCCGGGAGGCGCTGGCCACCGACCCGCAGCAGCGGGTCCTGCTGGAGACCGCCTGGGAGGTCCTGGAGCGGGCCGGCATCGACCCGACGGCCCTGCGCGGCAGCGACACCGGCGTCTTCGTCGGCGTGATGCACGACGACTACGCGGGCCGTCTCCTGCACCGCGGCCCGCACGAGTTGGAGGCGCATCTCGCGCTGGGCTCGGCGGGCAGCGTGGCCTCGGGCCGTGTCGCCCATGTCCTGGACCTGCGCGGGCCCGCCGTGACCGTGGACACCGCATGCTCGTCGTCGCTGGTGGCGATGCACTCGGCGGCACAGGCGCTGCGGTCCGGCGAGTGCTCGCTGGCCGTGGCCGGAGGCGTCACGGTGATGGCCACCGCAGTGCCGTTCGTCGCGTTCAGCAGGTTGCGCGGCCTGGCGCCGGACGGCCGGTGCAAACCGTTCTCGGCCGCGGCCGACGGCACCGGCTGGGCCGAGGGCGTCGGCGTCGTCCTGCTGGAGCGGCTCTCCGACGCCCGGCGCAACGGCCATCCGGTACTGGCCGTGCTCCGGGGCTCGGCCGTCGGTTCCGACGGCGCGTCCAACGGCCTGACCGCACCGAACGGCCCGGCCCAACAGGAGGTGATCCGCCGGGCCTTGGGCGACGCCGGGCTGTCCCCGGGCGACATCGACACCGTCGAGACGCACGGCACCGGTACCGCGCTGGGCGATCCCGTCGAGGCCCAGGCGCTGCAGGCCGTGTACGGGCGCGAGCGGCCCGGCGACCGGCCGCTGTGGCTCGGGGCGCTCAAGTCCAACATCGGGCACACCCAGGCCGCGGCCGGTGTCGGCGGTGTCATCAAGACGGTCCTGGCGATGCGCCACGGACGGCTGCCGCGCATTCTGCACTGCGAGGAGCCGTCACCGCGAGTGGACTGGTCGTCGGGTGCCGTACTGCTCCTGACGCGCGAGGAGGAATGGCGCCCGGCCCGGCCCGGAGCCCCGCGCAGGGCCGGGGTGTCCGCGTTCGGCATCGGCGGGACCAACGCCCACGTCATCCTGGAAGAGGCGATCGAAAAGGCGGTCGAGGAGCCCGTTGCGGAGGTGCCGGCCGGGCGCGGGAGGATCACGCCGCCCTTGCTGCTGTCGGGCGCGGATCCGCGGGCCCTGCGCGCGCAGGCCGGGCAGGTGGCGGCCCTGCTGCGGGAGCAGCCCCGGCTGTCCGCGCTGGACGTCGCGTTCTCCCTGGCGACGACCCGGGCGGCACTCACCCATCGGGCGGCTGTGACCGGAGGGGATCGCGAGGCGCTGCTGAGGGCGCTTGACGCGTTGGCGTCTGCAGGCACCGAGGTGAGGCCGGTTGCGCCTGCTGGACGGCTGGCACTGCTGTTCTCCGGCCAGGGTGGACAACGGCCCGGAATGGGCCGGGAATTGCACAGCGCGCTCCCCGTATTCGCGGCCTCCTTCGACGCGTTGTGCGAACGGTTCGACGGCACCGGTGGCCTGGAGCGGCCCCTGCGCGCCGTGCTGTGGGCGGACGAGGACACCGGCGACGCCGCTCTGCTGGACAGGACGGACTTCGCACAGGCGGGGCTGTTCGCCTACGAAGTGGCACTGTTCCGGCTGCTGGAGTCCTGGGGTGTGCGGCCCGACGCCGTGGCGGGGCACTCCGTGGGCGAGCTGGCAGCCGCTCACGTCGCAGGCGTCCTCTCGGAGCCGGAAGCGGTGGAATTGGTCGCGGCCCGCGGGCGGCTGATGCGGCAACTGCCCGGTCACGGCGCCATGGTGGCCCTGGAAGCCACCGAGGCCGAGGCGGCGGAAGAGCTGACGGATCCGGCACAGCGCGTGGCGATTGCAGCGGTGAACGGCCCCCGCTCGGTCGTCATTTCCGGGGAGGAGGAAGCCGTACGCGCCGTCGCCGCCCGGTTCACCGGGCGCGGACGCCGCGCCACGCGGCTGCGCGTCGGCGGCGCCTTCCACTCACCGCTGATGGAACCGATGCTCGCGGAGTTCGGCCGCATCGCGTCGGGAATGACCTACGGGGAGCCGTGCATCCCGGTGGTGTCGACCTTGAGCGGGCGGCCGGCCGAGGGGGACGATCTGCGCTCGGCGGCGTACTGGGTGTGCCACGTCCGCGAGACCGTACGGTTCGGGGACGCGGTGCACTGCCTGGTGAACGGCGAACGGGTGACCGCCTGCGTGGAGTTGGGACCGGACGCGCAGCTCACGGCGGCTGCCCTGGCCGGCGCCGCGGGAGGGGACGAGAGGTTGCTGTGCACGGCCACCTCGCGGGCCGGTGTGCCGGAGGCGGAGGCGATCCTGGCCGCGCTCGGCCGACTGCACACGCACGGCCTGCCGGTGGACTGGACCCGGGTGTACGCGGACAGCGGCGCCCGGCGGGTGGACCTGCCGAGCTACCCCTTCCAGCGGCAGCACTACTGGCTGGAGGACACCGGCGCCCCCGCACCGGCCGGCGCGGAACATCCTCTGCTGACCGGGACGACCACCGTGCCCGGCACGGAATCCCTGTTGTGCACCGGCCACCTCTCCACCGCGGCCCAGCCGTGGCTGCGCGACCACGTCATCGCCGGACAAGTGCTCGTACCCGCCGCCGCGTTCGCCGAGATGGTGCTCCACGCAGGCGACGCGAGCGGGCTGGACGTCCTGGAGGACCTCGCGCTGCTGGCCCCGCTGCCGCTGTCCGGCACCGGCGACGCGTTCCAGGTACAGGTGGTCCTCGGCGAACCGGACGCCTGCGGCCGTCGCACCGCGGACGTCCACTCCCGCCCACGGGCGTCGGGCCCGCTGGGCATTTGGACGCACCACGCGACGGGGCGGCTCGGCCCGGCCACCGCAGAGGCAGGCCACGGTTCCGGCGCTTTCGCGTGGCCGCCGCCGGGCGCCGCGCCCGTCGACCTCACGGGCGCCTACGATCGCCTGGCCGACGCCGGTCACGCGTACGGCCCTGCCTTCCGGGGCGTGACAGGCGTCTGGCGAGGGCCGGACGAAGAGGTGTTCGCCGAGGTGCGACTGCCCGGCGCGACGAGTGCCGACGCCGGCAGGTACGGCCTTCACCCCGCCCTGCTGGACGCGGCGTTGCACGCGGCACTGCTCGCCGCGCCGACCACCGGTCCCGCCCGGATGCCCTTCGTCTGGCGCGGCATGCACCTGTACGCCGTGGGCGCCACGGCGCTGCGCGTACGCATCCGCACCGCCGGTCCGGACACGGTCGCCGTGGACCTCGCCGACCCCGCGGGGAGGCCGGTGGCCCGGGTGGATGCGCTGACCACCCGGCCCGTACCGGAATCCGTCGGTGCCCTGGAAGAGAGCGCGGCCGGGGGCCTGTACGGCCTGCGGTGGACCGGCGTTCCGGCCGACGGCGACGGGCCGCTCCTGTCCGCGGCGGAACCCGACGACCTCGGTCTCCGCGCCGTGCTTCCCGGGCGGGGGGACACCCCGGGGGCGGCGGTGGTCTCCCTGTCCTGCTCCTCCCCGGACGCCGACCCGGTCGCGGACACCCATACGCTGACCGCGCGCGCCCTGGCCGTGCTGCAGAGCCACTTGTCCGCTCCTGCCACGCCTGGATCGCGCCTGGTCGTGGTGACCCGCGGTGCCACCTCTGCCGCGCCGGACCTGCCGGCCGCCGCGGTGTGGGGCCTGGTGCGTTCCGCACAGGCGGAACACCATGGGCGCTTCACGCTCGTGGACACCGACGGCCGCCCCGACTCCCTGCGCCTGCTGCGTGCCGCCGTCGCCACCGGCGAGCCGCAGCTCTCCCTCGTCGAGGGCGCCGTGCGCGTACCCCGGCTGGCCAAGGCCCCTGTTCCGCAGGCCAGTTCACCGGCAGAGGGCACGGTCCTGGTGACGGGCGGCACCGGAGCCCTCGGGGGTCTGCTGGCCCGGCACCTGGTCACCCGGCACGAGGTCCGCCGTCTCGTCCTCGTCAGCCGCCACGGCCTCCGGTCGCCGGCCGCGCGGCAACTGCGGACAGAACTCGAGGAGTCCGGCGCCCGCGTGGACGTGATCGCATGCGATGCCGCCGACCGCACCCGGCTTGCCTCCGTCGTGACGACGTACGCGCACGAGCTGAGCGCCGTCGTGCACGCCGCCGGGGTCCTGGACGACGGCGTGCTGGAGGCCCTGACACCCGGGCGGCTGGCCGCGGTGCTGCGGCCGAAGGCGGACGCCGCCTGGAATCTGCACGAGCTGACGAAGCACCTGCCCCTCTCGCACTTCGTCCTGTTCTCCTCGGCGGCCGGGCTGCTGGGCACCGCGGGCCAGGCCAACTACGCCGCCGCGAACACCTTCCTGGACGCGCTCGCGCAGCACCGCGCCGCTCTCGGCCTGCCGGCGCTCTCGCTCGCCTGGGGACCGTGGGCGGGCGGGGAGGGAATGGCGGCCCGTACCGCCGCCCCCGACCGGACTGTGAACGGCGTGCTGCACGCCGTCTCCCCCGCACAGGGTCTGGCGATGTTCGATGCCGCGCTGGGCAGCAGTGAACCGGTGCTGGCTCCGCTGCTGTTGGAGAGGTCCGGACGGGCGGACACAGCCGGGCAGCCGGTGCCACCGCCCCTGCGCGGGCTGCTGCGCCCGGCCCGCCCGGCAGCCGGGACGGGCGGCGATTCCGGGGGAGCGTGGCGCGAACGGCTCGCCGCGCTGTCCGTGTCCGACCGGGCACCGGTCCTGCTCGAGCTCGTCCGCGAGGAAGTCGCCACCGTGCTCGGCCATGCCGGCGCGGACGCCGTGGCGCCCGGCCGCCCCTTCACCGAGCTGGGCTTCGACTCCCTGACCGGGGTACTGCTGCGCAACCGTCTCGGCGCGCTCACCGGCCTGCAACTGCCCGCCACCGTCGTGTTCGACCGGACCAGCGCCGCGGAAATGGCCGAGGAGTTGGGCCAGGCCCTGCTCGAAGGGGACTCCGCTGTACGGGCAACGGCACGGCCGTCGCAGACCCTCGCCTCCCTCTACCGGCGCGTGTGCGAGACCGGCGACATCGTGTCGGCGATGCACTTGCTGATGACCGCCTCCCTCGCCCTGCCCGTCTTCGACCACACAGACAGCGCCCGGTACGAACTCGCGCCCCTCAAGCTGGCCGAAGGCGCAGCCGCTCCCGCGCTCGTGTGCGTTCCCGGATTCTCACCCACCGTCGGAGGGCCCTGGCACGCCACACTGGCCTCCTCCTTCGACGGGGAACGGGACGTCTTCGAGATCCAGCACCCCGGCGTCCAGCACGGCGACGCCGTCCCCCGGGACTGGAAGACCCTCGTGGAGCTGCACGCCGGCACCGTGCGCAAGCACCTCGGCGACCGCCCGTACGCCGTCCTCGGCTCCTCGATGGGAGGCTGCCCCGCGCACGCGGTGGCCGCACGCCTCGCGGCGACCGGCACCCCACCGCTCGGCCTCGTCCTCATCGACACCTACCACCTCACCCCGGACCTGGAGAGCGAGCCGTGGCTGCTCGCCCTGCCCGCCCGCATCCCCTTGCAGCTGGGTGAGCGGTTCGACACCGCCGTGGACGACATGTCCATGGCCGCCCTCGGCGCCTACACCCGTATCGCCCGCGGCTGGCAGCCGGAACCGACCGATGTCCTCACCCTGCTGCTCCGCGCCACCGAACCGCCGCCCGGGACGCGGGCGGGGGAGTGGCGAACGAACTGGCCGGTGCCGCACACCGGCGTGGACGTCCCCGGCAACCACTGGAGCATGACCGAGGAGCATGCGCACACGACGGCGGAGGCCATCAGGGCATGGCTCGGCACACGACGCACGGCCGCCACCGGCGACGCGCAGAGGTGATGCGGTCCCACTCTCAGCAAGCCGACCCGGCGTCGGCAGGCAGGTCTCTCGGAACGTGTGGGAACTTCCTGCGTCCGGAAGGACGTTCGCTCCTCGCACCGCCGCCGCCGAGGAGCACGTACCGGTCGTCCGGTCCACGGCCGGTCCAGGGCGCGGGGCCCCCGGCGACCACTCCGGCAGATCGGTCAAGGCGAGCCGGTCGCCTCTCGGAGCGGCTCGTGCAGGAAGAGGATGGTGGAGCCGGTCCTGCTGAAGGTCTGGTGCTCGACGGGGTACGGGTAGTCGACGAAGTCGCCCTTGGCCCGGCGCGCGGTGTGCCGGGTCCCGTCGGGGAACACCAGCTCGTCGTCGGCCTCGCCGTCGAGGAACAGGAAGCGGTGCGCCGTGCGGTGCGGGTGCCGGGGCGAGAAGGAGCCGGGCTCGAAGAAGGACAGTCCCACGACCCGTTCGTCGAAGTGCTCGTCGAACGTGACGTCGAGGAGCAGCCGGAACCACTGGCCCGGGCCCGACTGTTGCCATCCTTCCGGACTGAACACGTCGTCGGCCGGGGCTCCCAGCCGCTTCCCGGCCAGGACGAGGGCCAGGGCGCCGTCGGGGCTGGAGACGACTGCGGGCCTGTCCGCGGGCAGTGCTGCGTACGCTCCGGTCGGGTGCTCCGTGGCGGGGCCGGTGTCGCCGGCCGTGATCGAGAGGCGTCCGTTCAGTACGAGAACCCGGTCGTCCCCGGAACCCGCACGCCTGAACTCGCCACCCGCCGCGAGCCGCAGGAGTGAGAACGAGTCGCCCTGGGCCGAGTCGAGCAGCACCTTCGTCCACGCCCGCGGTACCCGCTCGCCGTCGCCGCGGGTCGCCGCCACCCACCCGGCAGGACTGAAGGCTGATGCATGACTGGGCATTTGTCTCCTCCGTTGTGCGAATCGGCCGTCACAACAACGACGTTGCCAGCGGCTGACGGCGGGCGACGCCCGCAGGCCGTCGTGCGGCTACAGCGTGGCCTGGGCGCCGGGTTCCAGGGTCAGTTCGCCGCCGTCGCGATCGTAGTCGTACAGCTCGGCGTAGCGGCCCCAGTCGACCGCGGTCTCCAGTTGGTTGCGGGCCTCCTCGGCGGAGAAGCCGCGCCGGAGCAGGTCCAGGAAGAAGCCCTCGCGCAGTGTGTGGCCCTCGGTGGCGGCCAGGGCCTGGACGATCGCGCGGACCAGCGGGGCGCGGGTGGCGGCGTGGTGCGCGAAGAGCTGTTTGCTGGTGAGGATGTCGGCGGCGGCGAACTCCCGGCCGGTGCCGGTGATGGCGAGCCGTGGGCCGTCGACCCGGGCGAGGCCGAGCATGACGGCGGCGTCCACCAGCGGGAGGAGGTCGTCGACCTCGAAGTTGAGCTCGTCGGCGATCTCCGCCAGTCCGTCCTCGCCGCCCCGGGCGACCAGGATCTCCAGCAGACCCGCCAGGCCGCCGACGCTGACGTCCGGCAGCGGGGCGCTGATCGGGGTCTGCGCCGGGGCGGGGCGGGCCGGGCCGCCCGTGGGTTCGGGGGCTTCGACAGCGGCGGCGGCCGCTTCCTCACGGCCGGTGAGGATGGCGTAGACCGTGTCGACCAGGGCTTCGAACCGGGGGTGCTGGCGGTCGCGGGGCCGCGGCAGGCCGACGGTGAGTTCGGCCTGGATCCGGCCGGGGTTGGAGGAGAGCACCAGGATGCGGTCGGCCAGCAGCACGGCCTCCTCGATGTTGTGGGTCACGATCAGGATCGACTTCACCGGCGCCTCGTGGCCCTCCCACAGGCCGACGAGCTCGGTGCGGAGGTTCTCGGCGGTCAGGACGTCCAGGGCGGAGAAGGGCTCGTCCATCAGCAGGGCGTCGGGCTCGACGACGATGCCGCGCGCGAAGCCGACCCGTTGCCGCATGCCGCCGGAGAGTTCCTTGGGGTAGGCCGATTCGAAGCCGTCCAGGCCGATGAGGTCGATGGCCTTCAGGGCGCGCCGGCGGCGCTCCTCCTCGCCGACGCCCAGGGCGGCGAGGCCGAGTTCGACGTTCTGCTGCACGGTGAGCCAGGGCAGCAGCGCGAAGGACTGGAAGACCATCGACACGCCCGGGTTGGCGCCGGACAGCGGTGTGCCCCGGTAGGACACCGAGCCGGCGGACGGAGCGATCAGCCCGGCCACGCAGCGCAGCAGCGTGGACTTGCCGGACCCCGACTTTCCCAGCAGGGCGACGATCTCGCCTTCGGCCAGGTCGAAGCTGATCCCGTCCAGCACG
Source organism: Streptomyces sp. AM25 (assembly GCF_058146165.1). Classification (NCBI taxonomy): domain Bacteria; kingdom Bacillati; phylum Actinomycetota; class Actinomycetes; order Kitasatosporales; family Streptomycetaceae; genus Streptomyces; species Streptomyces sp. AM25. Next base: position 84,177 of record NZ_JBKIWN010000012.1, read on the forward strand.
GGCAGGGAACTGCCCTCGGGGGTGGTGAACGCCTTGGTCACCGAATCGGCCCGGACGATCACCTCCCCGGCCGGACGGGGGCTCGCGGTGGGGGCTTCGCTGCTGGTCACGGGTGTCTGCCTCGCTGGGAGCGGAGAGAAAGCGGAGGGATTGCGGAGAGTGCGGTCACAGGGCGTAGCGGGTCTCGGCCAGGCGGTACAGGCGGCGCCAGAACAGCCGGTTCACGACGACGACGTACACGCTCATCGCGAAGATGCCCACCAGGATCCTGGGGAAGTTCCCGGTGGCGGTGGCCTCCGTGATGTAGGCGCCCAGCCCGGTCGCGGTCAGGTGGTGCTGCCCGTAGTCGACGACCTCGGCGACGATCGAGGCGTTCCACGCCCCGCCCGCCGCCGTGATCCCGCCGGTGACGTAGGACGGGAAGACGGCGGGCAGGATGAACCGCCGCCAGCGCAGCCATCCGCCGACCCGGAACATGGTCATCGCCTCCCGCAGGTCGGAGGGGATCGCCGAGGCGCCGGCGATGACGTTGAAGAGGATGTACCACTGCGCGCCCAGCGCCATCAGCAGCACGGATCCGAAATTGAGTGAGATGCCGAGCGCGAGGAAGGCGGCGGTGGCGAAGGGGAAGAGGAAGTTCGCGGGGAAGCTGGCCAGCACCTGCACGACCGGCTGCGCGAACCGGGTCACCCGGGGGTTCATCCCGATCCACACCCCGACCGGCACCCAGACCAGCGTCGCGACGACGCTGAGCACCACCACCCGCCCGAAGGTGGCCGCACCCAGCGCCAGCGCATGGCCGAAGGCGCCCAGGCCGACGGTGGAGTGCACGTAGGCGAACGCCTTCCAGGCCCCGTAGACGACGACCGTGCTCACCGCCCCGGCGAAGAACACGTCCGCGGTCCGCTCCCGCGCCGGCGAGATCCGGATGGTGTGTTCGGCCACCCCGAACGGCCGCATCAGCCGGTCGAACGCGGGCCAGAGCGGCTTCAGCGGACGGCCCAGCAGCTGTGGCACCTCCGACCGCCGCAGGAAGTCCAGCACCAGGCTGCGGGGATGCTCGGCGGCCTCGGACTCCTCCACCCGGAACCGCTCCGACCAGGCGGTGACCGGCCGCCAGAACAGCACGTTCACCCCGATCACCAGGACGACCATCACGCCGCTGGCGATGCCCACCTTGCCGAGATCCCCCTCGGCGATGGCGGCGGCGGCGTACGAGCCCATGCCGGGCAGCGCGTACTGGTGGTTGAGCACGGAGATGGACTCCGAGGCGGCCAGGAAGAACCAGGCGCCGCCGAAGCTCATCATCCCGTTCCAGACCAGCGGGATCACCCCGCTGGGCACGTCCAGCTGCCAGAACCGCTGCCATTTCGTCAGCCGCATCACCCGGGCGGCCTCGTCCAGTTCCCGGGGCTGGGAGACCAGCGAGGCGTAGAAGGCGAAGGTCATGTTCCACGCCATCGCCGTGAAGATCGCGAAGATCGAGGCGCATTCGAGGCCCAGTTCGGAGCCGGGGAAGAGGGCGATGAACGCGGTCACCGTCACCGAGAGGAACCCCAGGACGGGCACCGACTGCAGGATGTCCAGCACCGGCAGCAGCACCTTCTCGGCCCTGCGCAGCCGGGCGGCGGCCGTGGCGTACGCGAAGGTGAACAGCACCGACGCCAGGAGGGCGATGAACATGCGCAGCAAGGACCGCACCGCGTAGTACGGCAGGTTCGACGGGTCCGTCGAGACCGCCTTGGGCGCGGTCTCCGGCAGGAACGGCGCGTTGAGCGACGGAGCCAGCCGCAGCAGGCCGTACAGCAGCGCCATCAGGGCCACCGCGACCACCAGGTCGACCCACCGCAACGCGGGCCGCCGCCACACTCCCCGGGACGGAAATCCTCCCGTATCCACCATCGGACGCCTCCGTGCGCTCACGGCTCGCCTGTCCGGGCCAGGAAATCACGCCCGGGAATCTCCGTGCCGCAGCCCGACGACCGACACGCGCAGGGGCACCCGCACCGGGCGGCGTGGTGATGGCGTCAAGATCAGGCCCAGTACTTGCGTCGACGTGCAAGTACAGGCACACTCGTAGAGGTTTCGAAGAAGGCACCTCGTTCGGTGAGGCGTCTGTACGGACACAGGCCACTGACCCCACGACGTCGAGAGACGCCCAGGGTCAGGACAGGTCTCCCCGGCCCAAGGGGTGACCCCAAGTGGCTTCCCCCGGGCGGGGATTACGCCGTGCAGTGCCAAAGCTCTGACGAGTTGGGGTGAGCCGGCCGATGGGGCCGGTCCGCTCCTTGCCGCGTCCGTCACGGCGCTCATGCGCCCCGGTCCGGGAGGAGGCGAGAGAACATGGATTGCGGTCCCAGTAGTCCGGGCCACAGTAGGCCCTGCCTCCGCCTGTCCCGGCTCCGTCCCGGCGTGCGGTAAGCACCCTCTCCCTGCGCGCACCCGCTTCACTGCCCTGACACCCGTGCGGCCTCACACCGCTCCGGGCCGGTCGGCCTGCACGCCCGCGGGGGTGAATCGCCACCCCATGCCCGAAACCTCCCCCTCGGGGGAAGAGAAGAGAGCGTAACGTGCGCCTTCTCACGCACCTCACCCAGCCCTCCGCACCGGCCCGCCGGTGCCCGCACAGCGCCGGCCACCACCACGCCCGCGGCCCTGAACACGCCTGCCCGCACGTGACCTTGGCCCTGGGCGACGGACCTGAGCGGGCCTACCGGCTGGACGACCCCGACACCTGCGCCCGGCCGTACGCCCCGCACGCCGCGTACGACCCACGAGTGCACCTCGCCTACGTCCTCGCGCAGCAGGGACACGACGCCCACTGGCTCTCCCGCTTCACCGGCCTGCCGCTGCCCGCCGCGCGCCGCATCGCCGGAGCCGCCGCGCTGGCCCGCGCCTGACCACCCTCCACGCCGAAACGTTCCGCCATTCCCTGGCCGCGCCCTGCCCTCCCGCGGGCACGGCGTCCTACGGAGGTGACCTCTGCATGTCCGTCCTCACCCTGATGCACACGCGCATGCACATCCGTCGCGAACACCACTCGGCCGCGCGCATGCCCGGACCCCTCCGGGGCTTCGCCGACGGCCCGCTCGACACCACCGTCCTGCGCGCGGCTTCCGCTCCGGCAGCGGCCACCCGGGGCGTCCCGGACGAGCAGGCCGAACGCCCGCACGCCCACTGGCACATGGTCACCGGCCCCGACGGCCGGCGACACCTCGAAGCGGCCTGGCACCTGGACCGCTGACCCACCAGCAACCCTCCTGGAAACAGGAATTGGAGACACCGACATGTACTTTCCGGCCGGCCTCCTGCAGGAAACCGTCGAGCGACTCATCGACAGCGCCCCGTACGCGGCCACCAACGTCCCCCTGCACGGCGTCGCGCACGTCATGTGCGACACAGCCGAGGAGCCCCGCGTACGGGCCCGGCTCACCCAGGCCCTGACCGGCCCCGACGTGCACTTGACCGAGGTGTCCAGCCGAAGCGAAGCGCCCGGCTCCGCACTTCTGGAAGCGTCCTTCGACACGCGGGGCCCCATCGCGACACCCCTGTCGCAACTGCTCTCCCTCGTCTGGCTGGAGCCCGCGGTGAGCGACCTGCACTGGCACCTGGACAGCCGGCCGGCGGCGGTTCCCGCCGACGTGGAGTCTCCGCACGCGCCGACGCATTGTGTGGACGGCCTGGTCCTCGACCTGGAACGTCGTACGGTCTCGGCGGACGGCAGGCCGGTCAAACTGACCTGCATGGAGTTCGAACTCCTCGCCTACCTGGCCGCCTACCCCCAACGCCCTCATGGTCAGGAGCAGTTGATGGAGATGGTGTGGCAGCGGGACGCCGTCGGTGAGACGCGTACGGTCGACACGCACGTCGCCCGCCTCCGGCGCAAGCTCGGCTCCCGTTACGGGGCGGTCATCGCGGACGCCGGGCGGGGCGGGTACGCGTTCGAGCCGTCGAAGGCGGCGGCGTGAGATCACGTATCAGACGCGCCTGCAGAGTCCGGTGATCGCGGTCGCGAGGGCGGCCGGCTGTGACAGGAACGGCGAGTGGGAGCTGTCGAGTTCGAGGACCGTGGTCGGTGTGCCGGACACGGCGTCGATCTCGCGTACGAAGCGACGCTGCAGGGCTACCGGGAGGGCATTGTCCTTCGTGCACACCACATAGGTGTGCGGCACGGTGCCGTACCGGCCGGCTGTCACGGTGAAGGCATCGGTGGCAATGCCGAGCGGACTGTCGGCGCTGAGCAGGCTGATCGCCGCCGTCGCCGTCGCCTCGTCCACGTCGCCGTAGAAGGTCTCGCGGATCGCGGCGTGGCCGTCGCTGTCGCCGGGATCGATGCGCACCGCCCCGACATCGGCCGGATCGGCCCTCAGAAGACGCAGCACCAGCTCGCCCTGATTCTCGGGGACCGTGCTGTACGCCCCGGAGGGCAGACCGGAGACGGGGGCGAGCGCGGCCACGTACACAAGATGAGCGAACAGGTGCGGGGCCAGCTCGGCAGCGGCGGTGGCGACGGTGCCGCCCTGGCTGTGCGCCACCACGATGCAGGGCTCGCCGTCGCCGATCACCCTGATCTGCTCGACGAGCATCGCTGCGGCCGAGGACGCCGTGACGGCGGCGACTGCGGACGGTTCCTCGGCGAAGGCGGCGGGATCGAACGGGCGATCCCATCGCGCGCTCGGCTGCCTGCCGTTCAGCCCGTGCCCTTCGAGGTCGACGGCCACGGACATGACACCGCGTGCGGCGAGCTGTTCCACCGCGCGGCTCCAGCACCAGCTTCCGTGCCAGAAGCCGTGAACGAGAATGACCTTGCGCATCGCTGCCTCTCCTTGCCATCGGCCGCACGGGCGGCGCGCCGTCGGCAACGTCAGGAAACACGGGTGCACCCGTGCGTCATCCGCGCACGGTCACATCCGTTGGTTCGCACGGGGGATGCGCCGCCGTTTTCGCTTCGTGCCCGTGCCGGCCCTCGAGCAAACTGGTACGTCGCGTGGATGCCGTCGGGCAGGGGCATCCGGATGATGGTCGGAGGAGGTGCGCCCAGGGTGCCCCCGGACGTACCTCCTCCCATCACCGCGAAGTCGGTTCGTCGGAGGAGAGGGCAACGTGGACGAGCGTCGACAGCAGACGGAAGCAGGTTGGGCGGCCGAGGGCGAGTTCGACATCATCGTGTGCGGCGCGGGCCCGGCGGGGTCGACGGTCGCGGGGATGCTCGCGGCCGACGAGGACCTGCGGGTACTGCTCCTGGAGGCGGGCCCGGACGATGACGACGAGCGGGTGTCCGACCGCGACCGGTGGATGGAGAATCTCGGCACCGAACGCGACTGGGGCTATGTCACCGAGCCCGGCGCCGGGATCGATGGCCGGCGTCTGGCGTATTCCATGGGTAAGGGGCTCGGCGGCGGTTCGAGCATCAATGCCGGAACCTGGGCGCGCGGTCATCGGCGCAACTGGGAGGAAATCGCCGCGAGTTGCGCGGACCCGCGGTGGGACTACCGTTCGACGCTCGGCGTCTACCGCGAGCTGGAGACCTGGCACGGCGAGCCCGACCCCGAACGGCGGGGCACCGCGGGCCCGATGCACATCCTGCCGGCACAGCCGCTGTATCCGTTCTTCTCGGCGCTGCTCGACGGAGCCGAGTCGGCCGGGCTCCACCGCTACGACAGCCCGAACGGGGAACTCGCCGAGCGGGGGAGCGGCTGCGCCGTCCGGGACGAGTACGCCGTGCGCGGCGTGCGGCGCTCGCCCTACCGCGTGCTGGTCGCCCCGCGGCGGCGGCAGCGCAATCTGACGGTGCTCACGCGGACCCTGGTCACCCGGGTCGTGTTCGAGCATGGTCGTGCGGTCGGTGTCGAGGCCGTGACCGGGGGCCGCCGCGTCCGCTTCCGTGCCGCGCGCGAGGTCGTGCTCAGCCTCGGGGCGGTGCAGACGCCCAAGATCCTCATGCAGTCGGGCATCGGGCCCGCCCGGCACCTCGAGTCGCTCGGCATCGGCGTCCGCGCCGATCTTCCCGGCGTGGGCGCCAACCTCGGCGACCACCTGCTGATCAGCTGCGTGTGGGAGGCCGGCGCCCGCGAGCTGCCTCCGCCTCCGCGCACCCAGGCGGTGTGCTTCTGGGGCGCCGACGGCCACGCCGAGCTGCCGCGGTTCTTCATGTACTCCGCCGCGATGGCGTTCATGTCCCCCGAGGCGGAGGCCCGGTACGGCAAGCCGGAGTCCGCCTTCACCTTCCTGCTGGGCATGAGCCTGCGCTCACGCGGATCGGTGCGACTCGCCGACGCCGACCCGGCGAGCGCTCCCGTGATCGAGACCGGCTACTTCGACGAGCCGGACGACCTGCGGGATGCCGTCGAGGCCTACCGGTTCGCCGAGACGATCGCCCACGCGGAGGCGATGCGCCCCTACCGGGGATCCCGGACGGTGCTCGGGAACGTGTCCGACGCCGAGGTCGCCGCCTACATCCGCACGACGGCCTTCACGTACTGGCATCAGTGCGGGACGGCCCGGATCGGCGTCGACGACGATGCCGTCGTCGACGCCGAGTTGCGCGTCCGGGGCGTGGAGAACCTGCGTGTCGCCGACGCGTCGGTACTGCCCCGGGTGACCTCCGCGAACACCATGGCGCCGTGCGTGGTCGTCGGGCACCGGGCGGCCACCTTTCTCCGCGGCTGACCGGACAGAATGAGGGACACACCGTGGGTCGGCCGTCAGCGCGTGATCTGCACGACCGGCCGCAGTTTGTCCGTCAGCCGGGACAGCAGTCGTTCGGCGGGCGGCAGCAGCCAGGGGGAGAGGGCGGCGGTGCCGACCGCTGCTCCGACCCCCGTCCAGGCCACCGGTCCCAGCGGTGTGCAGCCGAAGAAGTGGCTGACCAGCGGGGTCTGGACGATGCCGGCGAGGACGAGGGCGGAGCCGACCGCGGTCGCCAGGACCAGGGGGCTGCGCTGCCGGCCCCTGAGGGTCTGGGTGAGCTGGGCGCCGACCACCCCGCAGAGGGCCATGGTGCTGGTGCGCCGCGCCGTGCCCGGGGTGAAGCGGCCGATCAGCCACGCCGTCGTCGCGCCGAGTCCGGTGATGACGCCACGCTGGCGGATCTGGTGGGTCAGCGGGGCGCCGAGGGCGGCGACGCCCACCGGGGCCGTACCGGAGAGAGACGTTTCTTCACCCGGTTCCTCGTCCTGTGGCGTGACGGCCACCGCCATGGCCGGGAACATGTCGGTGAGCAGGTTGACCAGCAGCAACTGGCGTGTGGAGAGCGGGGATGCGCCGTCGAGCAGGGTGCCGAGCACGGTGAAGCCGACCTCGCCGAAGTTGCCGCCGATCAGGATGCTGATGGCGTCGGCCACGCTGCGCCACAGGGCCCGGCCCTCGGCCACGGCGTCGACGAGGACGGACAGCTCGTCGCCGGTGATGACCAGATCGGCGGCGTTGCGGGCCGCGGCGGAGCCGCGGGCGGCGATGCCGATGCCGACGTCGGCGGCGCGGATGGCCGCGGCGTCGTTCGCGCCGTCGCCGACCATGGCCACCACGCGTCCGGCCTCCCTCAGCGCCTCGACGACCTGGAGCTTCTGCTCCGGGGCGACGCGGGCCACCACGCCGCAGTCCCGCAGGAGTTCGGCTCTTCCGGCCCGGTCGAGGGCGGACAGCCGGTCGCCGGTGACCACGCCGACGTCCTGCGGCCAGCCCAGGGACAGTGCGATGGCCCGGGCGGTCTGCGGGTGGTCGCCGGTCAGTATCACCGGCCGCAGGCCGGCCCGGCGCAGCCCGGCCACCAGGGGAGCGGAGTCGGCCCGCGGGGTGTCGGCCAGCGCCACGAACCCCAGGAACTCCAGCCCCGCCAGCGGCTTGTCCAGCATGTCGGCCGCCTCGTCGACGGTGAACCGGCGCCGGGCGACGGCCAGCACGCGCAGCCCCTGGCACGCCAGGGACTGCGCGCTCTCCTGCACATCGGCAGGGACGTCCGTGCAGCACGGCAGCACGATCTCCGGCGCCCCCTTGACCACCAGTACGCGTGCGTCGTCGCCGTCTGCGGTGTGCCCGATGGCTGCTGCGTAGCCGCGGCTGGCCTCGAAGGGCCGGGCGTCGGTCTCGGTCCAGTCCGGGTCGTCCGGGGCTGCGGCCAGTACGGCCTCGTCGGTGGCGTGCGCGTGCACGCCCGTTCCGTCGGGGCGCGGGCACGTGCGGGCCGCGGCCTGCAACACCGCTGCGGCGCTTGGGGAGTCGGCGGCGTAGGCGGTGCCCTCGGCGGTGACGAGGCGGACGACGTGCAGACGGTTCTCGGTCAGGGTGCCGGTCTTGTCGAAGCAGATGGTGTCGATCCGGCCCAGCGCCTCCAGGGTGCGGGGGGTGCGCACCAGGATCCCGCGCCGGCTGAGCCTGCGGGCGGCGGCCATCTGCGCGACCGTCGCCACCAGGGGAAGCCCCTCCGGGACCGCGGCCACCGCCACCGCCACGCCGCCGCCGACGGCCTCGCGCACCGAGCGGCCGCGCAGCAGGGACAGCGCCGTGACGGCCGCCCCGCCGGCGAGGGTGAGCGGCAGCGCCTTCTTCGTGAGCTCCTGCAGCCGTGCCTGCACCCCTGCCGCGGCCGGGGCCCGTGAGGCCAGGGACGCGGCGCGTCCCGCCTGGGTCTGCTCACCGGTGCCCACCACGGCGGCCCGGCCGCGGCCTGCGACCACGGTGGTGCCTTCGTAGACCATGCAGCCGCGGTCCGCCACGGCCGCGCGGGGGGTGGCGGCCACCTGCTTGCGGGTCGGCAACGACTCGCCGGTCAGGGCGGATTCGTCGACCTCCAGGTCGGTGGCGTCCAGCAGCCGGGCATCGGCCGGCACGACGTCGCCCGTGGCCAGCTCGATCAGATCGCCCGGTGCCAGCCGGGCGGCGTCCACGATCGTCGTCGTCCCCTTCCGGGCGCCGGTGACCCGCCGGGCCGTCTGCCGCTGCCCCACCGAGAGCCTTGCCAGGGCGTGCTCGGCACGCAGCCGCTGCACCCCGCCCACCACGGCGTTCATCCCCAACGCCCCGGTGACCAGCAGTGCGTCGACGCCGGAGCCGAGAACCGCGGACGCAGCCGCACCGACCGCGAGCACGGGCGTGAGCGGATCGTCGAGTTCCGCACGTACGGCCGTGCACAAGGACATCGTCATACGCGTCGGCGCGAACACCGGCAGCCGGGCCGCGGCATCCGCGCTCGCACGCAGCCTGGACAGCACGGTGGGAGTGGTACGAGGGGTACTCGCCAGCCGGGACAGCGCCTCGTCGGGATGCAGGGCGTGCCACGGTATGCGCGGTCCCGGGCGGGGCGTCTTGCGGCCGACGGTCCCGTACGCGGCCCGCCAGCCCGAGAACAGGGCCGCGCCGGCAGCGGCGTTGACGGGGCTGAGCCGGACCCCGGCCGGCAGGAGCACGCGCCGGGCCGGCGAGCCTCCCGTGACCACCAGGAGCCCGGACAGCGCCGCACCCGACTGGGCCAGGGTCCTGGAACGGCGGCTGACGGCCCGTGCGGCGGGAGCGGCTGCCAGCAGCCGCCACACCCCCTCCAGCCCGTTCAGCGCCAGGACGTCGGCACCCCAGACCACGGCGCTGCGCTCGTCGGTGACGGACACGGCGAGATCACCGGCCAGCAGGCCCGCGAGCACCTCGTGGCCCCCGGTGTCCTCGCGGCCGATGCGCGTGACGGTCACCACGACCCTGCCGTCCGCCTGCAGTTCGCGCACGACCTCGGCCAACGGCCGCTCGGGGGCGACGACGGTGTCCGCCAGCGACGCGAACTCGCCGAGTGAAGGATCGTCCACCATCACCACGCTCAGGCCGGCCCGGCGGGCCGCGTCCAGCACCGCCTCGGCAAGCGGGTCGAGCTCCCACCCGACCAGCACGGTGCCCACGCCCTCCCCGCCCGCGGACGCGACCATCCGACCGGAGTCGGCAGGCTCGTCGCCGGATGCCGAACGCAGACTCACGACAGGCTCGTCGACGTCACCTGCCACCTCCTCGGTGGCGCGGTGCAGCGCCGCGGTCGCCGCGTGCCAGAGCCGGTCGTGGTCCCACGACGACGCGCCGGGATCGACATCGAGGACCGTCCGCCGTGCGCCGCGCAGGGCGCCGGGGTGGAGGACCACGGTGTCCACGAGCTCCAGTTGACGCAGCCGCTCGACGCTGCGGACCAGCATGCCGCCCTGAGCCAGCGCACTGCCCAGGGCGGCGGTGAAGGCCGCCGGGCCGTAGCGCGCAGCCTTCGGCGATCCGGCCAGGACCGCTTCCGCGGCCCCCGCCGGGCTGCGGGTGAACACCAGCGTCGCGGCCGCGCCCACCAGGCTGCCGGTGACCGCGGTGTCCGCGTACTCCTCGCCCGGGGTCGGCCGCAGCGGCGGTCTGGACGCCCCGGCTCCGGACATGCTCGGCCGGTCCGGGACGCAGATGTCGTCGTGAGCGGCGTCGAAGGCGGCGGCCCGGGCCAGCGCCTCCGCCAACTGGCCCGCCCGCAGGGCTCCGTCCAGCACGAGCGCCGTCGGCGACTGCCCCAGACCGTGCGTGGCCGCATTGACCGCGGCCAGCACCAGGTCGGTCCCGTTCGCGCCGAGCCGGCGGCGCAGCACGCCACGCACCCGGGAGTCCTCCCGCAGCAGCGTCACCGCCGCGGTGACCAGCCGCGGGGACTTCTGCATCCGCAGCACCTGTGCCGCCACCGCCGTGGCGACACCCGCCGCATCACAGGCCAGGAGTACGGCCGCAGCGCGCACATCGGCGGTGCTCGCGGGATGGGGAGAGTAAGGTTTCTCCGTCTCGTCGGAGTGCTCCAGCCCGTACCGGGCGGCCAGTTCCGCCGTCCGGCGCTCGACCGCACCGACCACATCCTGCTCGGCCACCTGCACCACCAGCCGGGACAGACCGCCGTCCCAGTAGGCGAGGAGCACCTCGGGGTGCTCCAGCAACGCGGCCGCCACCTTCTCCGCGGCCTCCTCCAGCCGTGGCACGTGGGCGGCTTCGGGGTGCGGGCGCAAGGGCAATTGGAGCCTGCTCCCCGCACGCCAGCAACCGTCGCCGGGCACCAGCGCGTTACGGGCCACGCGGGCCACACGCACGGCCGTCGCCGATGCCTCGGCCGCCCCGCCTGCCGCGGCGCGCACACCGACCGACGCCAACTCGGCCGCTCCGCATATGAGTACGTCGGCCGACGGGACGAGACGGCCCGCGGCCCGGGCCGGAGCGCTGAGTGCCGAACCAAGACCGGCCACGGGTAAGCCGGCCAGCAAACGCAGAACCACTGTCCTACTCTCATGAGAAGTCCGCACCGGTTTGTGGCCACGGTGCGGAGAAGACATGCTGTGCCCGGAACGGCCGGGCAGCCGACGGCTACTGCCCGGCGGTCAGTCGGCCGCGGCGCCGCCGTCCTGCGGCTTCGGCTGCGTCAGCCACACCACCGCGGCGCCCGCCGCCGCCACCGGCCACTCGACGAGCCCCACCGCGCCCAGGATGCCGACGCCGGTGTACACCGCTGCCCGACGTGCCCGGGGAGACACCGAACCGACCACGTCCAACGCCCCGTTCGCAGCCCCCTTCACCAGGCCGGCACCGGGCACGCGGTCCATCACCGACAGCACCGCCCCCAGCGGCCCGGCCGGGCGCGACGAGGACGAGGGCTGTAAATCGGCGCTCTTGCTCATGAAATCTCCTGTTCCGGATGAGGGCACGGTTCCGGCGTGAACCTGTCCACCGGCGTTAACCTGCGCCATCTCCTGTTTTCCTAAACGTTCCTTGACAGCGACCGTGGATTTTCGTGATTCTCGATGTACGCAGCACCTCGTTGGGTGAGGCTTCTGCGCGGACACAGGCCACTGACCCCGAACGTCGAGAGACGCCCCGGGTCAGGACAGCTCACTCCGGATTAAGGGGTGCGCCCAAGTGGCTGCCCGGCCAATCTCGGCCGGGAATACGCCGTGCAGTGCTGAAGCCGTGACGAGAGAGGTGCCTTCCCGCGTCGCGGAGGCTCCTCGGCCCATGTCCGGCACCCGCGAGTGCCCAGGCCGCGAGGAGGTGAGGGGCTTGAGTCCCTGGCATAGTCCGGAGCCTGTTTCCGGCTCAACTCGCCCGTCATCGTCCACCCGTCGCCGACGCATCAACTGACCTTCGCGCACTGTCTCCTGCCCACAGACTGCCCGGGCATGCTGCGCGGCGGTTCCACGTGTCCGTCCGCGACCGGGTACGTCCTGCCCGGAGACTGCTGTGCGCATTCAACTGACGTGGCCGAACGCTGCCGCCACCGGCCTCACCCTCAGCTTCGTCCTGCCCGACTTCACCTCCGACTCGCTCCGCCCCGCCCTGCGCCGGGCTCTGGCCTACGCCGGTCCCGTCCTCGACGGCATGGCCGACGCCGCCGGTGCGGGCCTCCTCGCCCGCCTGATGCTCCCGCTGGCCGTCGACATCATGCAGCAGTCGCTGGAGAACCCGGTGCAGGGTTCGCGTTGCGGCCCCGCGGGGGTTGTGGCCTGACCGCGCGCACTCATTCGTCATGCTTCAGCGCGTACGCTTCGAGGCCCGTTTGCGTTCTTGATGGGGCAGCTTCTGACGAGTGGTGGGGAATGTGGGCCGGGGCAGGAGGGATGCCTTGGTCGCTCCTCGGGCGAGCTGCTCCTCGGTATCGGCGGGCAGCCGCGGCGGCGTGCGGGCGGTTCGGGTGAAGTCGAAGGCGGAGGTGAGGTCGCCGAACGTCCGCCTTCGCCAGGCGCTGATGTTGGGTTCTTCGACCTCGGTCCCGTGTGCTGCGGTCCAGCGTTCCAGGAAGCGCAGACAGGAGGTGTGGTCGAAGGCTTCGCCGGCAACCCGTCCGCCCACTGTCCAGGGCGAGATGATCAAAGCGGGTACGCGGAAGCCGCCGCCGATCGGCAGGCCTTCGACGAACTCGTCCGGTGTACCGGCCGGGGGTACGGGCGGGGGGACATGGTCGAAGAGGCCGCCGTTCTCGTCATAGCTGATGATGAGTGCGGTCTTGGCCCACACGTGAGGGTTCGAGGCGATCGCTTCGATCTTCTGCGCGATGAAATCCGCCCCTGCTGCCGGCAGGGCGTCGGGTTCCTCCGATGCGGCGGTGGAGGGAATGATCCAGGAGACAGCGGGCAACTGGTCGTTACGGGCGTCGTCTTCGAAGGCCCCGTCCGGCAGCCTGCGCATACCACGCTCGTACAGCGGGCTCCCGGGCTGCGCTTCCCTGAACGCCTTGAACCCGTTGAGGACACTGAACGACCCGTTGTCCTGCCCTTGGTAGACCTGCCAGCTGATTCCTGCTGCCTGCAGGCGTTCGGCGTAGGTGGTCCACTGGTAGAACGTCGGCGGGTAGTTGTTCGTGATCACCGGGCCGCCCCGGGTGCCGCCGGGGTCGATGGTGCCGGACATCCAGTACAGCCGGTTCGGCCACGTCGGCCCCATCACCGAGCAGTGGTAGTTGTCGCACACCGTGAATGCCTCGGCGAGCGCGAAATGGAAGGGAAGGTCCGCGCGGGTGTAGTAGCCCATCACATAAGGCGCGTTGGCCTTGTCGGCCTCACGGTGGGCGGGCATCCACTGGTCCATCTTCCCGCCGTTCCAGGCCTGGTGCTGTACTTCCCAGGCGTGGCTGGGCGACGAGATGGCCTGAGCGTTCGTCCTGTGCGTATCCAGCCGGAACGGCAGCAGATACCCCTGGGGGTTCGCCGTGTCCGGCTGGTGGAAGACACTGCGGCCGTTCGGCAGCTTGAGGACACTCGGGTCGTCAAAACCCTGTACGTCTCCGAGAGTGCCGAAATAGTGGTCGAACGACCGGTTCTCCTGCATCAGGAAAACGACGTGCTCCACATCTTTGAGCGAACCGCCCCGAGTGCGCCCCGCTGCGACGGCACGCCGTACACAGGACGGAAGAAACGACATCCACTCGCCGTCTGCAGCCACACCACGAGGAATCCTGAACCGACCCACTCCGTCTGTACTTCCTTCCCCGGTGGCCAACAGGCATGACGATGGCATAGAGCCGGGCCGCTTCGTGATTCTGTGACAGCTCCGGGAAAAGGAGGCACAGAGTCCCTGCGTGCACACGCTCTGCGTACAGCAGATCATCTGGATGTTGGCTCGTCCATCCCTCACATGGGTGTCGGCGGCTGTGAATTCGCCGTCCGGCAAGGAGGAGCGCGCATCTGACGGGCCTTCTGGGGTCGCACGGCCGACGGCTCACCGAACGGATTGCCGAGGCGCCGGATCGGTCCACCCGGTTCCGGATAAATCGACGTCGAGAAGTCCGAGGTTTTCCCCAGCCGAAAGTTTCGCCAAAAGTAGCCACGGCATGCAACTTTCGGACATGGCCGCAATGGGCGGGCACTTCCTAGCCTGGGAGCCCGATCAGGCATCCAAGGGATTGGAGCGGTCATGCGTAATTGGCGCAGCAGGCGGATTTGTGTGGCGGCCGTAGGAGCGATTGCGCTGGGAATGACGGGTTCTTCATTGGCGAGCGCGGACGGGCGGGTTTCCGGCGGGCAGCCGAAGGAGGGTGTCGTCGTGGAGGACCTCGCCCAAGGACGGCAGGACGACCCGGTGAAGGTCGAGGTGGACGGCCCTGCGCAAGTGAACTTCCGCAAGATCACCATTCCGCCGGGGGAGAGCACGGGGTGGCACTGTCACTACGGCAACCTGGTCGCCGTGGTGAAGCAGGGCGAGCTGACCCATGAGCTGAAGTCGGGCGGCACCCACACGTACAAGGCCGGGGAATCGGTGATCGAGGGCCGCGGCTACGTGCACCAGGGGCTCAACAAGGGCACCGAGGACGTCGTGCTCTGGGTCACCTATGTGACGCCCGAGGGCAAGCCCCTCGCCGAGACCGACCTGACGAAGTGCGATACGAACGCCAAGGGCCGGTGACGGCGCGGGCGTTCATATCAGCCGGGCATCGAGGGTGATGTTCCCGACCCCCGCCAGGGCCTGGCCGACGGGACAGTTCCGCTTGACCTGCTCGGCCAGGACGTCGAATTCGTCCTTCGGCAGCTCCGGGACGGAGGCGGTGACCGTCAGGGAGATCCCGGTTATTCCCGCGCCGGGCTCGAAGGTCACATCGGCCGTGGTCTCCACCCTCATGACGGTGTAGCCGCGTTCGGTCGCCTCGTGTGCGAACGCCATGGAATAGCAGGACGAATGGGCTGCGGCGATCAGTTCCTCCGGGCTGGTCGTGCCCTCCGGCTGTTCTGCACGTGCAGGCCAGGTCACGTCGTACGTGCCGATCCGGGAAGAATCGAGGGAGACGACTCCCCGGCCCTGGGTGAGATTGCCGTGCCAGCGGGTGGCTGCGGTGCGTACGGTCGCCATGGCGTCATCAGCTCCGATCCTGCAAGGGTGGGATCTGTCACCGCCAAACCTAGGGAGTCGGGCGGCGCATGGATATCACCTTTGGGACACTCCTGGTGACCAAGGTGGACAATGCCGCCCCACCGGTGTGGGGCGGCAACGCGTGCTCCTTTACTGGTTGTTGCTGTCCTTGGTCCAGTCGTTCCAGTCCATGTTCCAGGCGTTGAGACCGTTGTCGGGGCTTATGGTCTTGTCCGGGGAGTTCTTCACGATGACGACGTCCCCGATGAGCGAGTTCTCGTAGAACCAGGCACCGGGCGTGCTGCTGTCGTTGGCGCCCTTCACGTCCGACAGGCCTATGCAGCCGTGACTGGTGTTGCTGCTGCCGAAGACGCCGCTGCTCCAGTAGTTTCCGTGGATGAAGGTGCCGGAGGTGGACAGCCGCATGGCGTGCGGGACGTCGGGGATGTCGTACTCGCCTCCGAAGCCCACGGTGGAACCGTCCATGCGGGTTTCCTTGTGCTTCTCGGATATCACCATCTGCCCGTTGTAGGTGGGATTCTTGTTGCTCCCGGCCGAGATGGGGATGGTCTTGACGGTCTGTCCGTCGCGCACCACGGTCATGGTGCATGTGTCGACGTCGACGGTGCTGACCTGCGAACGGCCGATGGTGAACGAGACGGTCTTGTCCTGGATCCCCGTGATGCCGGACGACGCCTCGACGTCGGCCAGGCGGAGTTGCAGCGTCACGGTGGAACCCGCCTCCCAGTACTCCTTGGGCCGGAAGTCGATGCGGGTGTCGCTGAACCAGTGACCGACCACCTGCTGGCCGCTGCTGCACTTCACCGTCAGAGCGGACCCGACCGCTCTCTTGTTCTTGACGGGCTTGTCGAAGGTGATGGACACCGGCATGCCGACGCCGACCTTCGAGCCGTCTTCAGGGGTGAAGGTGCCGATGAAGCTCTTGGCAGCGGAGACGGTGGTGAACGTCGCCTGTTCGGTCACGGCCCGCCCCTGGGCGTCCTTCGCCTTTGCCGTGACCTTGTAGGTGGTCGCACGCTCGAGCGGGGCGTCCGGTTTCCACGTCTTCTTGTCCGCCGACAGAGAGCCCTTGACGGGAGTCTGCTTGTCGGCCACGACGACGGCGACATCGGTCAGTTCGCCCTTGACGGCGGTCACCGACGTACCCGCGACACCCGTGTCGGCAGCGCCGTCCGCCGGCGTGATCTTGATGCTTGCCGTCGAGGCCGTCCCGGCGGCGGCCTTGGCGCCGTCCGCCGTACTGCGCGATCCGCACGCTGCGATCCCCAGCGTGCCGCCGACCACGGTCACGGCGCCGGCCAGGAATCGACGGCGAGAGGAGAGTCCCATGGAATGTCCTAGTCCCCGCCACGCCTGCCTGCAGCAGGTCACGGCGGATGGTGAAGGGGAATCGTCGTGAATACCGGGGAGTCGACATTCCGGTCTAGAGCCGTTGGACCTGCAATCGGTGAAGGTCGACCGAACTGATCTCCGCTCGCGACGGGCCGCGGATTCCCGCAGCACCGGCCGCACCCCGGTCCGACGGCGAATCCGCGCTCGACACCGGCATGGGTGGAACGGGGTCGTACGAGAGGGCGGGCAGCGGCCAGCCCCTGTGGTGCTCGCAGTTCGTGCCCTTGCCGGACGACGTGTGCTCGGGTGAGTGCGCCGGCACCGTTTCGGCACTCGTGCTGCTTGCCGTGCTGATTCTCGTACCGAGGCAGCCCTCCGGCCGCAGCGCACCGGCCGTGAGGAGAAGCATGCAGAGAGCTGCGATCACGGACACAGTGCGTACGGACACGAGGACGCACCGGGTGCGAGCACGCTTCTGGGACCCGGTGCAACTCCTCATGCCGGGCAGTCTACCTATTTACCCGATATGCCAAACTGTGCTTTATTACAGGGCATTTACATAGTCTCTGCACAGGTGTGAGGTGATCCACCGTTGGTAGTCGACCGTTCACTGAGAAGCCTTCTGGAAGGCCCCGGCATGGTGGTGGCGCCGGGAGCTGCTGATGCGATCACCGCGCGCATCGTGGCGGCGGCAGGGTTTCCCGCCGTGTATATGACGGGATTCGGGGCCACAGCCAGCCGGCTGGGCATGCCGGACATCGGTCTGCTCAGCCAGACCGAAATGACCGAGCACGCGAGGAACATGACCCGTGCCGTGTCCATTCCGGTGATCGCGGATGCCGATACCGGATACGGGGGACCGAGCAACATCGACCGCACCGTCCACGAGTACGTCCAGGCGGGTGTGGCGGCGATCCACCTGGAGGACCAGGTCACGCCCAAGCGGTGCGGCCAGCTGAGCGGGGTGCGGCTGATGGACGCGGACACCGGCGTCAGACGCCTGAGGTGCGCCGTCCAGGCGCGCGGCACGGCCGACCTGCTGATCATCGGGCGTACGGATGCGCTCCCCGCGGCGGGGGTGGACGAGGCGGTCCGGAGGGCCCGGCTGTATCAGGAGGCCGGTGTCGACCTGGTCTTCGTCGACGGCATCAAGAAGATCGCGGAGCTGGAGGCGGTCGCCGCCGCGGTCGAGGGGCCCAAGGCCGTGTCCGTCGTGGACGGGAACGAGACGACCGCGCTGACCGCTGCCGACCTCGAGGACCTGGGATTCCGCCTGGCCCTCTACCCGCTGACGGCCCTGTTCACGGCGACCCGCGCGATCGCCGGCGCGCTGGACCACCTGAAGTCGGCCGGGACTCCGGCCGGGGGACCGCCGCAGCACGGCTACGACGAGTTCTCCCGGCTCGTCGGGGCCGGGTTCCACCAGGACCTGGACGACCGGTTCGGCAGCTGACACGCGGGGCGGAGCCACCGGCCGCCCCGCCCGGGCGCCGGGCGGGGCGGCCGAGGTCACGTCGTCACCTCACCAGTCCTCCTGCGAGACGTACGTGTTGCAGTAGGTCCCGGCCTTCTCGATCTGCTGCTTCACCACGGCCCGCTTCGCGGACTCCAGCACCTTTCCCTGGTCCGTCTTCACCCGGTAGAACACGTCGAAGGTCCGGCTGCCGCCGATTCCGTGGGCGATCAGCCAGCCCGGCGACTTCCCGGCCGATGCCGCGTACGTGTTCTCGTCGCCGCCGCGCTCCTTCACCACGACCTGGGTCCTGCCGGGGACCTTGACGGAGGTGTCCCAGGTGATGTCCATGGTCGTCCACCACACACTGCATTCGAGCGCGGGCTTGGGCACGGCCAGGATGGGCAGGGCCCCGGGCTCGAGCGAGGGCGGGGGCGGCGGAGCCGCCGTCGCGCGCTTGAAGACGTCGATGAAGGTCTCCACGATCTGCTCGGTGAGCAGTACCGTGTCGACCAGCTCCCCGACGACGGGCACGGCCTGGGCCGCCACCAGGGCGGCGAGGGCGATCGCGTTCACCGCGATGGCCTCGGGGTCGTGGTGCGCGATCCCGTCGGCGATGCCGAGCGCGTTGCCGACACCCGGGACGACGGCGGTGGTGACGGCGACCTTGTCGAGGGTGGTGGCGTTCTTGTCGGAGAAGGTCGTGGCCATGCCATAGGCCCAGGCTCCGACGCCGAAGGCGGTGGCCGCCGCCCTGGTGCCGCTCACCTCGGAGACCTTGGCGTGGGTCTGCTCGGCGACGACGTGCACCTCGTCCTTGCCGAGCCCCTGCGGCTTGCGCTGCGGAAGCCTGCCGGTGTGCTCGCTGTCCTCGGCCACCTTCCGGGCCGTCTCCTTGGCCTTGGCGCGGACCTTCTCCCAGTCGAGGTCGGCGCACTTGCTCGCCGAGCGTTTGGCGCGGGTGCCGGAGGACGAACAGGGGAGCGCGGCATTGATGAGCGCGTACGCCTCGTCGACGCCCTTGGGGCCTGTCTTGAATTTGTACGCGGTGCGTGCCTTGCCGCGCTCGGCCATCTTCCACGGGACGATGAGTTCGTTGCGCCCGGTGCCGTCGTCCAGTTTGAGAACGACGTTCTTCTCTCCGAGGGAGTCCATCAGCGGCCGGCCTTCGGCCACGCCGAATTCGTCCTTGATGCGCTTCAGTCGCCGTTCCTCGAACTTCGCGGCGGTTTCGCCATCCCCCTTGGACATGTTCACCGTGGCGACGGTGATGTCCTCGGGCAACGTCACCTCGACCACCGCACCGGCGGACATGCCGTCCTCGCCGATGGTGTACTCGGCGGCGTGATGGGGAGTCTCTCCCAGGTAAAAGGCCTTCCAGTTCGCGTCGTTGTTGCCTGCGCTGCCTTCCGGCCGTTTGATGCCGGCGAGGACCTTGTCGAGGTCCCCGGGCTTGACGCCGTGGAAGGCGGTGAGTCCTGTCTGTTCGGCCCTGGTGATGTCACTGCCGCCCGCGGGTTGGGGGGCGGCGACGGCCAGTTGGGCCGAGGCGGTCGCTATGAGGCCGGCCGTGGCGACCACGGCGCCGGTGCGGCGGGGCACGGGTGTGCGTCTCTTCGCAGGCCTGCTTCGGTCATGTCGTGCGGGGGAGGAGGAGTTCGGCATGGCACGAGCCTCACAGGGTGAGGAAAGGCGAAGCATCCGTACAAATCCGCAAGGAGTCTGCGGGTTTTCCGCAATGCTTCACCAAAGCCTCGCGAATGCCTTGTCAATGCCTCGCCCGTACTTCGCTGCGAATAGTGGCGGCCTGTTCACCGTCCGTATCCGGCTGTTGACAGATGCGGACATACACCCGGAAGCTGGTCGCACGCATTTGTCGCCGGCATGGGATGGAACGACCGATGGCCGAGTTCGTGCGCGTGGCCATCGTCGACGACCATCCCACGGTGCGGGCCGGTACCAGGGCGCTTCTGGAACCGGAGGGTTTCGCCGTGGTGGGCGAGGCGGCCGGCACGGACGAGGCGATGGCCGTCGTCGCGGAACGGCGGCCCGATCTGCTGTTCCTGGACATGCTGTTGGAATCGGGCCTGGCGCTGCCGGCCATCCCGCGTCTGCTGGCCGCCGCACCCGGTATGGACATTCTGGTGCACAGCATGCATGAGGACCCCGGACTCGTCCGGGGCGCGATGGCCGCCGGCGCGTCCGGCTATCTGCTGAAGAACGCATCCGTGCCCGAACTCGTCCTGGCGGCGCGGACAGTGATGGCCGGCGGTACGTACGTACAGCCGCGGCTCGGCGCCGGGCTGGCCCGCGTGCCCGGGCCCGGGAAGGAACTGACGCCGAGGGAGCGGCAAGTACTGGACCTCCTCGCCGACGGGCACACCAACCGCGAGGTGGCGGACCGGCTGATCGTGAGCATCCGCACGGTGGAGAGCATCCGGGCCGCCCTGCGCAACCGTCTGGGCCTGGTGACCCGGGCCGATCTCGTCGCATACGCCCGGCACCTCGGCGCCACCCGTGCATAGCGGGACCGGTGGACGGCTGTTGGGCCGACGGGTGTACGTGCACGGCCTCGTGCGCACCCTGTGCCCGGCTCTGAGCCTGATCGGCGTGCTGGCATACGTGGCCGACGTCTTCGTCGAGGAGCCGCTGCCGGTCGCTCCGGCGGCGGCGCTGACCGTCGGCTTCGCGACGGGGGCACTGTCGGCGACGGTCCGGCAGGCGCCGCGGATCCGTCGCCTGCTGGCCCTGGTGGCCTGCGGGTTCACGGCCCTCGCCGCGGACCGGCTGCTGACGGGGGCGGCCGGATACGTGGCGCTCGTCCTGCTGACGGCGGCGGCTGCGTATGCGATACCGGCCTGGCCCGAGACCAAGGCCCTGCTCGGACAGGGCCGGATGCGGGCGCTGATCGGCCGGCAGGAGCACTACGCGGCCCTCTTCGCCGGGGAGTTGCACGACGAGGTGCTCCAACTCCTCGCACTGACACGGTGCCAGCTCGAAGCGGCCCGGGCCGAAAAGGATCCCGCCGTGCTCAGGGCGGCTGCGAAGGACGCCGTCGGGCGCCTCGACGAGCAGACGTCGGTGCTGCGCAGCATCATCGCCACCCTGCATCCGGTGGCCTTGCGCGGCCTGGGCCTGACCGAGACGGTGCGCTCCCTCGCCTGGCGTGTGTCCGCCGAGAACGGCCTGACCGTGGACGTGGACGTCCAGGGCGACGCCCGGCACGAGCCGGAGGCCGACGACGGCGTGAGCCTGGCCGCGTACCGGATCGTCCAGGAAGCGCTCACCAACGCGGTCAAGCACGCCGACGCCGGCCGGGTCCGCATCCGCCTGGCCTATCGCCATGACCGCGTCGGCCTCTGCATCACCGACGACGGACGCGGCATGCCGCAGGACTCGCACATCCCTGAACAGGGGTACGGAATCCAGGGCATGCGGTGGCGCTGCGAGGCGTACGGCGGCACGTTCTCCATCACCCCGGCGGGCACGGGGAGCGGCACCGTCGTGCGGGGCACCCTCCCGGTGCACCGGAACCCGGCCGAGAGGCGGTGGCCTTCGGTCAGCCGGTTCGTCAGCCGGCCGTGACCATGGCGGGTGGCTGTTGGCCCGGTGGCGCCGTGTCGGGCAGCAGCTCGGCGACGAGTTGCAGAGCGCGATGGTCGCCGAGGAGAACCTGGGCAAGGACGGCAAGCGCGGCCAGGTCCTTGCCCAGGACGTGAAGAAGATGACGGGGTATGCGTCACCCCTGGGAGGGAGGCAGCGGCGGGGTGGTGTCGCCGTAGAGCCAGTCCTGGAGGAATCCGGTCAGGTCCTGGCCTGTGATGTCGTTGACGACGGCGATGTAGTCGTGGGTGGATGCGCTGCTGTTGCGGTATCGGTCGAGGAATGCTTGTTCAACCTGTTTGAATTTTTCGGGTCCGATTTTTCGCTGCAGAGCATAGAGGGCCAGTGCGCCTCCGTCGTAGACGGACGTGGAGAATTTGCTGTCCTTCGGCCGGGCCGGCGGGCCGCTTTCATCGCGCTGGGTCTGGTCTGTCCGGTGTATATGTGCCATATACTCATCGAGGTCGATCTCGCCGCGGTCGGCAGAGTAGAGGAACTGGTAGTAGGAGGCGTGGCCCTCGCTGAGCCACATGTCGCTCCATGTTCGTACCGAGACCGCGTCGCCGAAATGTTGGTGCACCAGTTCATGGAGCAGCATGGGGTCGGTATCGGGGTTGTCCAGCGCGTTGTCGGACACGATGGTCAGTGTCTGGGTCTCCAGTGCGGCGCCACCCGGAATTCCGAGCAGCCCGTAGGTTTCGAACGGGAATGGGCGGCCGATTTTTCCCTCCCACCATTCGAGTTGCCGGTTGACACGTTCGTGGGCTGACCGGAGTGCCTCTTCCTTTCCTTCGGAGGCGGCGCTGCGCAGCGGCAGACCATTGGGTCCGGTCGCTGTCGCGGTGGCCAGTTTGCCGACTGCCAGCTGTGCGACGTGGGTGGCGACCGGGTCGCGTGTTGTGAACTGGTAGGTGGTGCGTCCACCGTGGGTGCTGCGCTTGGTCTCGACTCCGTTGGCGACGGCGGTGTAATCCTTGGGCACGGTGACGCGGAAGGACAGCTTCGCCTTGTCCGACGGGTGGTCGTTGGAAGGGAAGAAGAGATGTGCCCGGTCGGGCTGGCCGAGGAATGCGAAGCCGCCGCCCTGTGTGCCGGCCCAGTAAGTTCCCTTTCCTGTGACCGGGCTGGGTGCCTGGTTCGAGCGGTCCGCGGTGTATTTCACCACGACAGTGAATTGAGACCCGGAGCGTGGCGCGCGGTCGGGGGTGATGAAGAGTTTTTCTTTCTCCGTATCGGTTCGGAACTTGGCAGGCCGTCCGTTGACGGTGACCTTCTTGATCGTCTGTCCGACGGAGTCCAGGCTGAATCGGGACAAAGTCTGGGTGGCGATCGCGCGCATGGTGGTCTCCGCAGCCATCTTCATGTCTTCCGGTCGGAAGTCGTAGGAGACGTCGTAGGACTGCGCGTCGTACCCGCCGTTGCCCAGTCCCGGAAAAAGCCGGTCATGGAGACTCGGAGCGCCCGGTGACGGCGTTTCGGCTGCATGTGCGGGGGGCGCGGGAAGGAGGAGGCCTGACAGCAGGCCCGCCACTGTTACGGTCAGGGGAATGAATTTCACGGGTCTTCGCTCTCAGTGTGTTCTGCGAGGATTCTTCTGAAGCGTTACGAGGCGCGTAGCAGGCTTGAGTACTCGCTGTTACCGGTCGTCAACAATGGTCTGCCGTCCGGCAGTTACGGTGACGGGCGGCTGTTTACCCGGGGCCGTCGTTTCGGGCAGCGGCTCGTCGGCGCGCAGGGCCTCCCACAGTGCCCGGGCGTCCTTGCCGACCGGTACGACACGGTTGCGGTCGACGGCGTCCTCGGTGACCGGGAGTGTCACCATCTGCAGGTCCGCGGGACCGAGCCCCGACAGGCTCTGGGCGAGTCCGGCCAGGGCCTTCACGGAGGCGAGGGAGCTGTCCGTGGTGAGCGCGCCGGTGGCCGTGTCGGCCAGGTCGTACAGCTTCTTGGGGCTGGTGAGCAGGCCGATGTCCTTGACCCGGGCGATCAGCGCCTTGACGAAGGCCTGCTGGAGCCCGATGCGCCCGAGGTCGCTGCCGTCGCCGATGCCCTTGCGGGTGCGGACCAGCGCCAGGGCCTGTTCGCCGTCGAGGGTGTGCGCACCGGCCCGGATGTCCAGGTGGCTGTCCTTGTCCTTGATCGGCTGTGCGAGGGTGAGCGGCACACCGCCGAGCGCGTCGACGAGCCTCTTGAAACCGGTGAAGTCGACGTCGACGAAGTGATCCATCCGGATCCCGGACATCGCCTCGACCGTCTTGACCGCGCAGGCCGGACCGCCCACCGCATACGCCGTGTTGAACATCTGCCGCTCGCGCGCCGGAGCGGTCCCGCCGTCCGGCGTGGGGCACTCCGGACGCTCCACGAGCGTGTCACGGGGAATGCTCACCACACTCGCCCTGCCGCGCCCCGGGTAGAGGTGCACGATCATGGCCGTGTCGGAGCGGGCGCTGCCCTCGTCGCGCCCGTACGTCCCGTTGTCGCCCGAGCGCGAGTCGGAGCCGAGCACGAGGATGTTCATCCCGCCCTGGGCGCCGGCCTCGGGCCGGTCCGCGCCGAGCTGAGCGTCGAGGTCGACGGAGTCGATGTTGCCGTTGAGCTTCGTGTACAGCAGCGCGCCGGCGGCCCCGGAAACGATCACGAGGGACGCCGCGCCCCACGCCCCGTACCGCAGGACCTTCCGTGGACGGGCCGCGGGTTTCTTCCTCTTCCCCATGGCCCCTCACGCCGCCTTCGGGAAACTGAAGCGGTACCCCTGGTCCTTGAGCCACGGAAGCAGCTCTTCGAGGGCCTCCAGCGTCTGGGAGCGGTTGCCGCCACCGTCGTGGAGGAGAATCGTCGGGCCCCTGGACAGCTGGCGTTTGATCCGTTCGAGGATCGTCGCGCTGCCGGGCCGCATGTAGTCGCTCGGATCGACGTTCCAGCCGAGATTCCGCATCCCGTTGTCCGCGGCTATGCGACGGCTGTCCGGGGTGAATGCGCCGCCGGGCGCCCGGTAGTACCAGACCTTCGCACCGCCGGAGGCCTCCTCGATCAGCTTCTTGGCGTCGAGGATCTCCTTCTGCTGGTACTCCACGGACTTCTTGTCCATGGCGGTGTCGTGGCTCATCGAGTGGTCGCAGAGCCGGTGGCCCGCCGCGACGACCTTCTTCACCAGATCCGGATGAGCCTGCGCGTTCGGCCCGGTCATGCAGAACGTCGCCTTGGCACCGTGCTGCTCCAGCAGTTCCAGCGCCCGCGGCGTCCACTCGGGATCCGGCCCGTCGTCCAGGGTGAGGTTGACCGCCTTTCCGCCGCCCTCCGCCTCGCGCACGATTTCCGGATCCACCTGCTGTGAGTCCGAATTCGGTGAGGGCCTGTCCGAGGCCCGGTTCTTCTCCGGCTCTCTGCCGCCGTCCTCCGAGAAGGCCACCATCGCGATGAGCGCGACCACCAGGGCCACCACCCCGCCGGCCATCTGTATTCGCTTGTCCCGGTACATCTCAGTCGCCCGCATGCAACCGCCTGCTTCTTGTATTTCCTGCGTGCTGCGCCCTGTCGAGAACTACACGAGAAGAGGGACGGATGCGGAGGGTTGTCATCGATCCGTCACAAAACGGGGGTCTGGCCATCATCAACAGGGCCGCCCGGTCGGCCAGGTGCCCGAATGCGATCACCCTTCGGCTTGCCGGTCTGACTCAATGGCGCGCCGGGCCGCGGACGGTGCGGGCTTAGCCTCTGAGCGGAAAGTGACGCCACGTCAGAAATTTGTTCTTCGGTTCGTTTGCTGCTTGTGAGGAAAACCATGTTCTGTGCCCAAAGAAAGTGGCGCATCCGCACGTCCGCCACCGCCGCGGCTGTTGCGGCAGCGCTCGCCTTCTCCGCGGCAGCCCCGGCGTCGGCCGACGGGCCCGGTGATGACGGTGGTGACGGTGCCACTGCGACGCTGAACGGTCTCAAGACCTACGGAGATATCGAGCTGAAGAAGGGCAGCCGCTGGCAGACCGTTCAGGGCGGACTGTTCAACCTCTCCGTGGACGGTGGGGGCGACCTGCAGACGTACTGCATCGATGCCTTCAACCCCACGCAGTCCAGGGCCCGTTACCAGGAGACGCCCTGGAAGGAGAGCTCGCTGCACAACAACCCCGACGCGGGCAAGATCCGGTGGATTCTGCAGAACTCCTATCCGCAGAACCGGGATCTCAACGCCCTCGCACAGGCCGCAGAGGTTCCCGGACTGACCGCACAGCAGGCAGCCGCGGGCACCCAGGCCGCGATCTGGCGCTACTCCGACCACGTGGACACCCGGGCCAAGGACCCCGTGGCACAGAAGCTGGCCGCCTACCTGCACGACAAGGCACAGCCCCTGGCGGAGCCCGCCGCGTCGCTCGCCCTCACCCCCAAGGCGCTGTCCGGCAAGAGCGGCGAACGGCTCGGACCGGTGACGGTGACGACCGGCGCCGAGAAGGCGGAGGTGTCACTGGACGGCGGCGGCGAGGCGGCGCTCGTGGACGCCGACGGCAAGCCGGTCGACTCCGCCGCCACCGGATCCCGGTTGTACGTCGACATCCCCCGGGGCACCCCCGAGGGGTCGGCGACCCTCAAGGCCACGGCCACGACGAAGGTGCCCGTCGGCCGGGTCTTCACGGGCATCGGACAGCACCGGGGCAGCCAGACGATGATCCTTGCGGGCTCCAGCACCAGCACCGTCACGGCGTCGTCCACCGTGACCTGGGCCGGCGGCGACAAGCCGGGACCCGCACTGGCAGTGAGCGCGAAGAAGGACTGCGCCAAGGGCGGCGTCACCGTCACGGCGACCAACAAGGGCGACGAGAAGAACACCTTCTCCGTCGACGGCAAGAGCCACGAGGTCGCCCCCGGCGGTTCGGCCACGGTGACCGTCCCGGTTCGCGAGGACCAGCCGTACCGCATCGTGGTCACCCTGCCCGGCGGCAAGACCCAGGAGTTCAGCGGCGTGCTGGACTGCCTGACGTCCGGCACACCCGGCGCGGGCACTCCCGGCGCGGGCACGCCGAAGCCCTCGGCCACCCCGAGCACCGGCCCGGCCCCGCAGGCGAGCCCCTCGGGCGAGGCGGACCTGGACGGCAGCCTGGCCGCCACCGGCGGCAACGGCCTCACCGTGCCCATCGCCGTTGCGGCCGGCCTGCTCGTGCTGTGCGGGGGAGCCGTGGCGTACCTCGGCCGCAAGCGCCGCAACACGCACGGCGGTTGAACCTGGCGAAGGTCCTCGTGGCTGACCCGCTGCCGGGTCAGCCGCCGGGCCGGAAGTGCGGGCGCCAGGTCTCGCGGGCGGATCCGTCCGGGGCGATGACGGTGATCTCCGGCCACTTGTCGAAGGCGGAGCAGGGGTGGGAGATGCCCAGGTCCACGACGTCGCCGACGGACAGGCCGCCGGGGCCGGTGAGGACCAGGTGGTGGTCGAAGATCTGCGCCGCGGTGCCGGCCGCACCGGGCGGGCCCACCAGCACCGGCAGCCCTGCGTCGTGCGGCAGTTCCCGCTTGCCGGCGCCGACGACGGCCAGTCCCGGTTCGGGCGCCGACACCACGACCGCGCGGACGGTCAGTGCGGGACGGAGGCCGGGGATCGGGGTCACCTGCCGGTAGGTGCCGTGGTCGTGGGTGACGTAGCAGCCCGACCGCAGGACGCACACCGGCCTGCGGTGGGGCTGCTGCTCGCCCAGTTCGCGGCAGGCGTCGGCGGCCAGGTCGGGGAAGGCGGAGCCGCCGACGGTGAAGACCGGCGGCCCCGCGGTCACCAGCGGTGCCAGCGCGCGGAAGGCGTCGGTGGCGGTGCGGCAGTGATCGGCGACGGCGGCGAGCGTGGCGGGGTCGCGGCGGTTGGGGCGTACCCCCTCGTAGGCCGCGACGCCTGCCAGGGTCACGCAGCCCGGCGCCGCGGCCACGGCGCGCCCGAGCGCGGAGGCGGCTTCCGCCCCGCGGACGCCGGTGCGGCACCCCTCGGCACCCACGTCCACGAGGAGGCGCAGTGGGGTGCGCACGCCCTCCAGTGCGGTGACGGTGCGGGCGAGACCGGCCTCGGAGTCGGTGAAGGCGTACAGCTCCAGGTCCGGCACCGTCTCCAGCCAGGTCCGGATGCGGGCCAGGCCCGGTTCGTCCACCACCTCGTTGGCGATCATGATGCGGCGGATGCCCCACTCCAGGGCGACGTCCGCTTGATCGACGGTGGCCACGGTGACGCCCCAGGCCCCGGCCGAGAGCTGCCGTTCGACGATCTGCCGGGTCATCGTGGTCTTGATGTGCGGGCACAGTTCCAGGCCGCGCTCGCGGCACCAGCGGGCCATGAGGTCGGTGTTGTGCTCCAGGGCGGCCAGATCGAGACGCAGCTCAGCGGTCATCACGTTCTCCACTATCTCGTATGCTCTGTCCACTATCCTAGACATAGATACGAGGGGGCCGGCCCGATGGAGCCGCAGGAAGATCAATCCGGGATCGGGCAGCACCTGCGCCGCGAACGCCTGGACAAAGGATTCACGCTGGAGCGCCTCGCCGAGGCGACCGGGCTGTCCCGCAGCTATCTCAGCAACGTCGAGCGCAACGTCAACAGCCCCACGATCAACACGCTGCGGACCATCGTCGACGCCCTCGGCATCACGCTCAGCCGTCTCTTCCACGAGATCGACCGCCGCGAGCGCCGCGTCGTGACCCGCCCGGACCAGCGCGTGGAGCTCACCCGCGCCGGAGTGGACGGAGTCACGTACACGCTTCTGAACCCGGCCGCGGGCGGCCGCCTGGAGCTGATGATGCTGGAGGTCGCCCCCGGAGCCTCCTCGGGAGACCGGGCCCACACCCACGTCGGCGAGGAGGCGGGGGTACTGCTCAGCGGTGAACTCGACTACTGGGTCGACGGTGTTCACCACCGCCTCCGCCCGGGCGACACCGTCAGCTTCCCCTCCACCACCCCGCACCGCTACCACAACCCGGGCACCGAGCCGACGGTGTGCGTCTGGGCGGAGACACCGCCCGGATTCTGACGCGCGTTAATCAGTGGTCGGTGATGCGCTCGTTGAAGACCACGCCCGCTTCCGCACCCTCTGCCCACGCCTCGACCGTGAACCTGCCGGCTGCCGAACCCGCGACGAGGGACCGTGAGGTGGTGGCCACGCCGTCCGAACCGCTCGTGGCCACCGTGAAGTCGGAGCCGCCCTCGAAGCAGGCCGAATCGTCCATGACCCTGAAGACGACGTGCGCCTTCCCCACGGATGCGCCGTGCTCGTCCTGCACCACGACGCTGAGGGGGGCGGGGAACTTCTCGCCCACTGCGGCGCGTTGCCCCGCGCCCGAGCGATACCCCAGGTGATCCGGCGACCCGACGCCCTCCTTGACCACGATGCCCTCGAACGGCGTGAAGATGTCCTCTTCCAGCCACTCGGCCGAGGCATCCACCGGCCCGGGCTTCTTCGCCTCCAGCAGCGCGCTCTCGGCGATGCCCATCTCTTCACCGGATTCCTGCACCGGTTTGATGTCGGTCGTCCCGCCTCCGACGAAACGTGCCTGGTCGCCCTTGAGGACGAACTTGACGGTCGCCTTTCCGACCGGGGTTCCGTCGAGCCTGCCGGCCTTGACCCGGAGGGGATGCTTGAAGCGGGTGCCGACTTCCGCCTCCTGCCCCTGTCCCCCCTTCGGGGTGAGCCGGAACTTCGCGATGTGGAACATCTCCCCGGTTCCTTCGAGCCCGACCCACAACTGGGAGTTCGTGTCCGCCGCGATCCCCGACGGCTTCGAGCCTTTGCCGGTGTTGATGCTGCCGGACGTGTGCGTGGTACCGGGGAGCACGCAGTCCACTGCGTCGGCGGAGGGCATGGTGAACCAGAGCGAGCCGTCCGGCATCGCGAACAAGCGGTCGGGAACGGCGCCGGTGGGGACCTTCTGCTGGGACTTGTGGTCGAGGTCGTACTTGATGAGGTATGCGTCGTCGGTCGCCACCCAGAGGATCCGCTCCTCGCCGGTCTCGGTGATCGCGAGATGTCCGGGTGCCGCGGTGCCGTCGAGGCGGACGGGGTTCTTGGAGAATGCGCCGGTCTTGGCGTCGAAAGCGACCACGCAGCCCGAGCCGGGAGAGCTCAGCCAGTATTCCTGGGAAGTGCTCTTCGCGATGGCGAGTCCGTGCAGCGGACTGGGGAGCCCGCCGGACTCGGAAAAGGCGTCGGACGTACGGATGTTGCCGTCCGCATCGATGAACATCAGCGAGGCCATGCCCGAGAGAGTCGCGACGATCCTCTCGGCGCCCGTCGCGTCGGAGCCGATCGCCATGGCGGGGCACGATGCCGCCGTGCCCCGATCGTAGTTGTCGTAGCGGCCGTCACCGCTGCTGGTCAGCGTGCACTTGACCACACAGCCTTGACCGGATGCCAGCGCGTACATCCACACGGCCTGGTTCCAGGCGACGAGGGTTTCCGCGCTCCTGCCCGGGTCCGGTGAGGCGAACACCTTGCTCTCGTGCGGTTCCACGACAGCGAACCTGCCGAACCGGGCATCCCCGGTGACGAACCAGATCTGCCGGTCGTGCGGATTGTGGACGACGGACGCGGGCTTGGCCGAGCCGGCCAGCGGATAGCGAGGACCGGTGGACTCGTTCCCGGCTACGGACGGCATCGACGGGCTCGCCTTCTTCGGAGAGGTCATGATTCGTCCACCCGCACGCAGAGGGAGAGCGTGGTGGGCGGCTCCGAGTCCCCGAGGCCGACCTTCAGCACCACGCGCTCCTCCTCCCGGCCTGCCCGAAGGGCGGGCAGAGCGGCCCGTCCCAGGGCGTCCGTGGTCAGCAGGGTCTCCGTCGTCCCGTCAATGAACGTCGTGCCGCCGGCGGAGACCACACGGCAAGTGAGCGGCACTCCGGGGATGGGGATGCCGTTGCTGACGTACTGCACCACCCCCGACATTCCGGTGAGTTGTCCCGGCGTCGCCCTCCCCACCAGTTGGGCCACGAACTGAGTCTTCCCGACGGCGCTCCCGGGGTCATCGGGAATCGGGTACTTGCCGATCGACATGTTGGTCGGGTTGGTGTACCAGACCCATTTGTTTCCGTTCTTGTCCAGGCACAGTCCCATGGCGTCGCCGCCGCTCGGCAGCGCCGGGCCCGGCAGCTCAGTGATGCTCGTGTCCGTCTGGAAGCGCGAGATCCTGTTGCTGCACGCCACCCAGAGATTTCCGTCCGTGCCCAGCATCATCTGGCGGGGCTCCCCGCCTCCGGAGATGTCCCGCTGCTTCCAGCTGCGGAGTTCCGTGTCGTACCGGCAGATCTGGTTCGGATTCTCGGTGCCCACCCATATCGCGTCCCCTTTGGGGCTGGCGATAATGTGAACCGGTTTCTGGCTGCTTCCTCCGGGGAGCGAAATGGGCTTCGGTTCGTCCCCGGGGGCGAACCGGTACAGGCTGTTCGTCTTCCGTTCGTAGTTTCCCGTGGTGCTGACCTGGCCCGTCGCCCAATAGACGCAGTCCTTGAGTGCTTTCGGTTCCCCCGGAGCGGTGACGGCCACGGACCAGAGCCAGGTGTCGTAGACGGGGTTCTGCCCGGGGTTCGGGAAAGGATAGGTGCTTGGAGTGCTGGAATCGTCCTCCGGATCGCAGTAGCCCACCAGAGTGTGCACGGGCTCGGCGAACATGATCCAGTAGTTCCACACGGGCGTCTCGTCGGTGCCCGAGTTGATCAGGAGCGACGCGATGGTCTGAGCCCTGGCGTCATCGGCCAGCTTGAACTCGTTGAGCCGCTTTTTATTCTTGATGTCGTATTCGATGACCGGGTCGTAGTCCTGCTCGTGTGCGGGAGAGGCGAACCACACGACCTTCTTTCCGTCCGGCCGGTTCGGATGCGGGTCCGGAATGATCCCGGCGGAGAGCTTGCGGACGTCGTTGGTGACCGGGAGCTGATTGGCGATGCTTGTCGGATGGACCTGGACGAGCGTGCTGTTGTGGGTCGTCACCCAGAGGTAGCCGTCCGGCCCGACCGTGACGGAATGCGGCTTGACGGTACCCTTTCCGCTGCTGTCAGCGAGGAGAGGGTATTCTTCGGGGTTTCCGCTGTCCTGCATCTCAAAACCACTCCCTTTGAGTCGCGTTGACGTCGCTGCTCAGGACTTCTTTTCCCACCGCGTCACCGGCAGTCCGCCGGGCACCTTCAGCTCGAAGGCTCCGCCGACCATGTTGTCCAGTGCTTCTGCGTGGTCGTTGCCGGCGTTGAAGACGGCGGCCGCGAGGAACTTCTTGACATCCGTGCCCGATCCGCGGAAGGCCTTGACATCTGCCAGCGCGGAGTGTGCCTCTCCCGCGTCCCTGGCCTTGCTCATCGCGCCCAACAGGTCGCGGGAGAACCAGCAGTCGGGAATGTCGTCGAGGTCCCACTCGGCATACCAGTGGACGTCGTTGAGGAACGGCCGTTTCGGTACCCGGCCGTCGATCGCGACCAGATAGAAGGTGAACTTGATGTTCCCCAGCGAGCGCCAGTCGGCCATGTTGGTGTGACTGGAGATCCGGCCCGCGAGCGCGTTGTCGTACGTCGACGCGATGTCGTTGAACGACGGTGGCCGATTGCGGTCGGCGCCGCTGTAGTGGCGGATCGTCCACTTCTTGCCGAGCAATGAGGCCGACTGCCTCGCCGCGATCGGTTTGACAGGGGCCTGCCCCGCCGACTTGATGTAGTCGTTCATGTCGAAGGGGCGCTGACCCGGGCCCGGCGGAAACGCCTCGCCGGTCAAGTGCCCCATGAGGCCGTAGGCGTCATCGTTGCTGTGCCCGCTCGCCTCCAGGGCCTCGATCATCTGCTGCGCGTTGGACGCGTCCCGAACGGTCGGCGCTCGCTGCACCGTCAGCATGTGGGCCACCGCGGCGTTGCCCGCAGTGTGTTGCAGGTCGTGGAGCAGCGCATGAGGTCGGGTCGGAGCAGGGGCGGCTCCCGGGGACGTGCGCCGCTGTGCGGTGCCGCCGGCCGATCGGACGTCCAGGCGGGGTTTGTGTAAGTGCATGGGCCTCCGCTCTCGTGCTGCGGGCCAACGGCACTTGCAGTGTGCCCTCTTGGCCGTGCGGAACAAAGGGCGCGAACTTGCCGAGCATCGCGAACCGGACTGCCGTGGGGAGTTGGCTTGTTCGCACAGGGTGAGGGGTCACAGCGCTACATCATCTGACGTAGCTTCCCTTCTTTGCATGCGCGATCTTCCCGTGTCCTGGTTCGCTGAAGGTACGCATTCCTGAAGAGAGGGGCAAACTGGGCATGGCTGATCGTCCCTTGGCACCCGGAGTGTTTGTCACGGAGCGTCCGAGCGGGGTACGGACGATCACTGGAGCGGGTACGTCCATACCCGCGTTTCTCGGCTACACCATGGGTGGGCCGGAGGCGTCGACACCCCCGACTCCGGTGGGCAGTTGGGCCGAGTTCGTCGACACGTTCCACTTCCGGCCCCCGATGGGGCCGGACGAACTGGCGCGCGAGCAGGCGAGACTGGCCGAGGCCATCCACGATGCGGAAGTGGAACTGGAGGCACGGGAAGGGGAACTCCGGCAGAAGTCCACCACCGGCGGGCAACCGCTGGTCACCGAAGCGGAATTCGACAAGCTCGTCGAAGTGCAGACGGCCGACTGGGCCGGCGAGAGCGTCAGCACGCCGGACCGGGAGGCGGCGAAGGCGGTGGAGGCCAAAGTCAAGCCGGCCTTCCCCGATGAGTACGGACTGTGGATCGCGGCGGGGGACAAGAAGGTGTCCCTGCAGCACCGCCAGAGCGAACTGGCCCTCCTGGAAGCGTGCTTCGAGCAGGCGAGCAGCGTGAGCCTGCACGAGGCCGTCTACGGCTTCTTCGCCAACGGGGGAAGCTCCTGCTACGTCCTCCGGCTCGACCCCACCAAACCCCTCGCGAGCGAGGTCGAGGGCGACCTCGACAAGCGCACCGGTCTCGCCGGGCTGAAGAGCGTTCCGGACGTGACCATGGTCGCGGTGCCGGATCTGTGGAGCCGGGGCACGACACCCGAGGACGGCGCGACGATCCTCGGCACGGTGGTCGGCCACTGCGCCGCCATGCGCAACCGGCTCACCCTGTGCGAGCCTCCGCCCGACACCGCACCGGCCGATGTGCCGCAGTTCCTGACGCGGCTGGCCTCGCCGGATTCGGACGATGCGGCGTTCACGGCCCTGTACTACCCGTGGGTCGAGGTCCCCGGAGTGGACGGGATGCGGCGCACGGTGCCGCCGTCGGGGCATCTGGCGGGGGTGTGGGCCCGTACGGACGCCGAGCGCGGCGTGTTCAAGGCTCCGGCCAACCAGAACCTGCGCGGCGTCCTGGCGCTGCCTGTCCGTCTCACCGACCAGCGTCACGGTGAGCTGAACGACAAGGGCGTCAACTGCCTCCGTGTCTTCCCCGAACGGGGGTTGTTGGTGTGGGGTGCGCGGACGCGGTCCAGCAGCAGGGACTGGCGGTATCTCAATGTGCGTCGGCTGGTGTCGTTCCTGTCCGATTCGATTCGTCAGTCGAGTACGTGGGCGGTGTTCGAGCCGAACGACGACCGTCTGTGGGCGGCGTTGCGGCACTCGGTGGTGAGCTTCCTGACTGATCAGTGGCGTCAGGGTGCACTGCTGGGTCGTACGCCGGACGAGGCGTTCTATGTCATCTGTGACCGGACGAACAACCTGCCGGAGACGATCGATGCCGGTCAGGTGATCTGTGACATCGGGGTCGCGCCGGTGCGTCCGGCGGAGTTCGTCCAGTTCACCATCACCCAGATCGCCGGACAGCCCGGCCAGAACAGCTGAGCATCAGGGAGGCCACGCACGTGTTGACCGGTGACACCTTCAGCAGCAGCACCTTCGCCATCGAACTGGGCAAGTTCCAGGTCGAGACCGTCCAGGACGTCTCCGGACTGACCCTGGAACAGGACGTGGTCGAGACCCGCCAGGTGTCCGCGACGGGCGAGCTGATCGTCCGCAAACAGCCGGGCGCGCGCAAGACCGGCGAGATCACGATCACCCGCGGCATGGACAAGAGCACCGCGTTCACCGACTGGATCAAGGCCACTCTGGTCGACGCCGACCTCGGCAGCGCCCGGCAGAACATCACCATCGCCCTGAAGGACGCGCAGAAGCAGACCGTGCGCCGCATCCACCTCTCCAATGCCTGGGCCTCCCGCTGGGAGGGACCCCAGCTCGGGGCGGCCAACTCCGGTACCGCGACGGAACAGGTGACGGTCACCTACGAGGACATCACCGTCGAGTAGCGAGCAGCCGAAGCAGCCGGAAGGAGCAGCAGCGATGGCAACGCAGCCGAAGCCCCCGGGCGTCTACGTCACCGAGAGGTCCAGCGGCGTCCGCATGATCGTCGGGGTGGGCACCTCGACGCCCGCCTTCCTCGGATACACCAAGCTGTCCGACGTCACGCCCCCGGAACGGCCGATCATGCCGTTCCCGGCCGGCGCGCGCACGAACCCCCAATCGATCCGCGGATGGCAGGAGTTCGTCGACCGCTACAGCATCAAGGAACTGGGCGGCGAACTGGCCGCCCTGCTGAAGAAGCAGACGGACGGCACCATTGCCACCGGCGACCACAAAAAGATCCAGGTCCTCCAGCGGTGCTTCACGCTCGCCGAGGCGGTGTACGGGTTCTTCGCCAACGGCGGCACGTCCTGCTACGTCGTCGGCTTCCTGAACCCGGACACGCCGGTGACCGACACGGTCCTCTGGGGAGACGCCGAGGCCCGGACGGGACTGGGCGGTCTGGAGACGGTCCCGGAAGTCACCATGGTGGCGGTGCCCAGTCTCTGGGACATGACCGTGGCCGCAAACGACGAAGCGAGCCCTCCGTCCCCGGCATTGGATACCGGCAAGGTACTCATCGACAAGGTGCTCACGCACTGCACTCAACTGCGCAACAGGCTCGCGGTGGTCGACGCACCTCCGGGCCAACTCGTCGAGCCGCTGAAGACGTTCGTCGGTACGCTCGCCTCGCCGGATTCGGACGATGCGGCGTTCACGGCCCTGTACTACCCGTGGGTCGAGGTCCCCGGAGTGGACGGGGTACGGCGCACGGTGCCGCCGTCGGGGCATCTGGCGGGGGTGTGGGCCCGTACGGACAGCGAACGCGGCGTGTTCAAGGCTCCGGCCAACCAGAACCTGCGCGGAGTGCTCAGCATCCCCACCATCCTGACCGACGACCAGAACGGGACACTCAACGACAAGGGCGTCAACTGCCTCCGTGTGTTCCCGGGACGGGGGTTGTTGGTGTGGGGTGCGCGGACGAGGTCGAGCAGCAGGGACTGGCGGTATCTCAATGTGCGTCGGCTGGTGTCGTTCCTGTCCGATTCGATTCGTCAGTCGAGTACGTGGGCGGTGTTCGAGCCGAACGACGACCGTCTGTGGGCGGCGTTGCGGCACTCGGTGGTGAGTTTCCTGACCGATCAGTGGCGTCAGGGTGCACTGCTGGGTCGTACGCCGGACGAGGCGTTCTATGTCATCTGTGACCGGACGAACAACCTGCCGGAGACGATTGATGCCGGTCAGGTGATCTGTGACATCGGGGTCGCGCCGGTGCGTCCGGCGGAGTTCGTCCAGTTCACCATCACCCAGATCGCCGGTCAGCCCGGCCAGAACAGCTGAGGCGGCGCCCATGCAGAAGGTCGTCGTGCGGCAGAGCGACACCATCACCCTCCTGCCGGCCCTGACACCTCCGGCAACGCTCGTCCCGCCGCCCCCGATCCCCATCCCGCGCGGCACGGCGGGATTCCGGATCGAAGGGCTGCCCGCCTGCGTACCGGAGGACATCGAGTCCATGGTCGTCCCGCCCGTCCCCTACGCGACGCCGGCCTTTCCGACGCCCGGAACCGTCCGGCTCCAGTTCAAGGTTCCCGCCGAGGACCGCGCCAAGTACGCGAGGACGGGCAACGGCACGACGGAGGTCGTCGTCAACGGGGGTCCCCTCGAAGTCGTCTTCACCGTGCTGGCCCCGGCGAGCAATCCGGCCGGCACGGACCCCGTGACCGAGTACCGGGGATCGGCGACCCTTACCTGCCCCCGCACGCGCCCGGTGACGGCCGGGTAGACCCGTCGGCCGAACGGGAGCCGCAGTCAGCCTGCGGCTCCCGCAACCTCCGTCGCCCAGACGAAGTCGTACCGCAGGTGCCGGCCGCCGACCTCCATGCCCTCGCCCCGGTTGCGCATGTTCACCGTGAAGGCCGCGTGCGGCAGCAGCAGGACCTCCTGCTCGTCCGGCTGCCGGGAGAAGAAGGCCACGTCCCGCCCGCTGTGGCCGGTCAGTTCCAGGCAGTACAGCACCCGGCGGCCCCCGGCGGGCGGATGCTGGAGCGGCAGGAACTTCTCGGCCTCCTCCCGGTCGCGGCTGGTGCTGGTGAACTCGTCGAACGTGAACCGCTTCCGCGCCAGCATCTCCCACCCCGCCCGGTACACCAGGCCCCTGACCGGCGGCAGTTTGTCCAGCGCCTCCGTGAGCATGTCGGCATGGGTCTTGGCCTCCGCCCGCAGGGTCTCCGCAAGAGCGTGCATGCGCCTGCGGACGGGCTCCAGGCGTTCCCTGCGCTCCGCGTCGTCGAGCCCCGGCGCCCGGTAGGCGTCGATGAGCCGCTGGAGTTCCGCGTCGCGCCAGGTGGCATACGGCACTTCGACCGTCTGTCCTTCGGTGAACAGCGAGATCATCTCGTCCACGAGCCGGTGGACGCCCGTCGTGGCCAGCGCCGACGGCGTGGCGAGGACGCGGTTGACGAGCTGGTGGCTGCCACCGGTGTACTCCGCCAGCGCGAGCAGGTACGGAAGCCGCAACTCGGCCCCCAGCCGGGCGCGCTCCGTGTCCGCCTCCGCGCCCGAAAGTCCCTGTCCCGCCAGCCAGTCGGTCAGCTCGGCGCGCGGCTGCCGGGCGAGCAGGGCCCGGCGGGTGCGGCGCGCCATGGCCACGGAACGGTCGTCCACGGTCACCAGCCCCCCGTGCTCGGGCGTGGCGAGTGTCTTCTCCTCGTACAGCGCGGCGTAAGGCAGCTCGGGCAGGGCCGCCGACGGCAGGACGGCCCGGACGAACGCGTCGAAGTCCCGGTACATCCGCGGCACGTCCTTCGAGGAGGCCGTGAGGCCCGCCAGACCGGGCAGACCGGCGGCCTTGGCGCCGCGCAGGATCTCGTACAGCGAGTGGTCGCGGCCGGTGAGCATCCACGCGGCGACGGCGAGGAGGAACTCCCGCTCCGACAGCTCCGAGCCGCCGCTGCCCGGTACGACGCGCAGCCAGCGGAAGGCGGCGAGCATGCGCGTGGTCGTGCCCGAGATGCCCCCCACCAGGGGCGCGCCGCGCCCGTGGTGCTTGCGGTACCAGTCGTCCTTGGGGCTCATGGCGTAGAAGGCCTCGCCCGGGACCCACGGCAGGGGGAACTCCGGCCCCTGCTCGCCCGGTTCGGTCTTCGCCGCCCACACCTCTTCGGGGGTGACCTCGTGTCGGGTCGGGACGAGGTCGTCCGTGACGCCCTCGACGGACAGGGGAGTGGTGCTGCGCCGGGCGTGGGCGGTCTCGGCCTCGCTCAACGGCACGCCCAGGTCGCGGTAGTCGCGCAGGGTCCGCTTGCCGGGTGCGGTGTCCCGGTCCGGACGCTCGGAACGGCCGCGCTGGCTGCGCCCCATCGACAGGGCCGTGCCCGCGCCCTGCTGGAGCGTCAGGTTGCCCAGGGCGAAGACGTCCTCGTCGAACAGCCGCCGCACGTCGTGCGGGAGGCGGCTCAGGACGGCCCTGGTGTGTCCGGTCAGATACGTGCGCTGGGCGGTCAAGGTCTCCGTGTCCAGGCCGAGTTCGCGTGCCAGGTGCAGGTCCCCGTCGAGGACGATGCGGTGCAGGAGGGTCTTGAGCGACACCGCGCGCTCGTCGGGGTGCGGCCGGGGCTGGGGGCCGTACTTGTAGTAGGCGGCGTTGTAGAAGGCGGTGACCAGCTCACGGACACCGGCGGACGCGTCCGGCGCGGTCCACTGCAGGAGCCGGGCCCCGGGATCGCCTTCCGTGCCCACCTGGCCGGCACTCTGCGGGTCGTCCTGGACGAACGCGCCCGCGGCCGCTTCCGGAGTGAACCCGCGGCTGAGGACCTCGTACAGCCGCAGCACGGCGGTCCGGGCGGCACGCCGGACCTCGGGCGCGGCGGCCAGGGCCGCACCGAGCCGCTGCTCGTACAGCTCGGCCGCCTGGTGCCAGTCCGGCGAGGCCAGGAGGCGGCGGTGGCCGAACGGCGGCCCGGCGGCGCCCTGTCGGGCCGGCCCGGCGAGGGCCCGTGCGGTCGCGGCGTTGCCGGCCTCCTGCTGCAGGCTGCGCAGCCGCCCGGTCAGCGTGGTGGCCGTGTCCGCCGCCGGCTCCGGGACAGCGGCTTCCGGACGGGGTGCGGCGGTGGCCGGCACGGGAAGCAGCGGGCCGGGGCTCATGGCCGTACCTCCGGCGGGAAGGCGGACTCGTCCACGTAGCGGCCGAGTTTGGCGTACTCCTCGCGGACTGCCGTCAGCAGATCCGCCATGGTCACCGGGCGGCCGTCGTCGGCGGCGCGGTAGGCGGCGGTGACGGCGCAGCAGCGGATGGCGCCGCCGGTCAGGTCGAACGACGAGGCGAGGAAGGCCAGTCCGGCATGGTCGACGTCCGCGGCCCGGGGTACGGCGGGTGCCAGGCAGCGGTCCCACAGGGCCTGGCGGCGGGCCTCGTCCGGGGCGGGGAAGTGGACGACGAGGTCGAGGCGGCGCAGGAACGCCGGGTCGATGTTGGCGTGCATGTTGGTGGTCAGCAGGGCCAGGCCGGCGAAGGACTCCAGGCGTTGCAGGAGGTAGGAGGTCCCGGTGTTGGCGTAGCGGTCGTGGGCGTCCTGGGTGGCGGTGCGCCGGCCGAAGACGGCGTCGGCCTCGTCGAAGAGCAGGACCGCCTCGTCCGCGTCGGCCGCGGCGAAGATCTGCTCCAGGTGCTTCTCGGTCTCCCCGATGTACTTGTCGACGACGGCGGCCAGGTCGACGACGTACAGGTCGAGACCGAGGCCCGCGGCCACCACCTCGGCGGCCAGGGTCTTGCCGGTTCCGGAGCCGCCGCTGAACAGTGCGCTCACGCCGTGCCCGCGCCCCCCGCCCGGCCGCATCCGCCACTCGCCGAGGACCAGGTCGCGGTGGCGCACGCGCCGGGTGAGGTCGCGCAGTTGCTCGTGCGTCCGCTCGGGCAGCACCAGGTCGTCCCAGGTGACGGAGGGGCGCACGGGCCGGGCGAGGCGCTCGAGCGTGCTGCCGTGCCAGCAGCGGGCCACTGCGCGGACGGTGTCCGCGTCCACGTCGACGCCCTGCGCGGCCGCCTGCCGGCAGGCGGCCGCGGCCATGGCGCGGATGCGGGCCGGGCCGGCCCGGTACCGGGCACCGGCGGCCGCGGCCTCGTCGGCCACCGGCAACGGGGCGGCACCGGTGCGCAGTTCGTGCCGCCACAGCGCGATGCGCTCGGCCTGCGTGAGGGGAGGGCACTCGGCCAAGACGGGGGGCGTGTCGGTCCAGCGGGCGTCCCACGGCCTGTTTCCGGTGAGGACGAGGGGAACCGGTGCACCGGCGAGCGGGGCGAGCAGCGTACGGACGCGCCGGCTGTCGGAGGAGCCGACGGGCCCGGCGGTCAACCCGCAGCCGCGCAGCCGGGCTTCGAGCAGCGCCGCCCGCACGGACTCGGCCGGGTCCGGTGCGTGGTCGAGCGCGGCGAGGTCCAGATGGAGGGCGGGCCGCCCCACTTCCGCCAGTGCCGCGCGGGCCACGGTCTCGGCGGTACCGTCGCCGCTGTCGCGCAGGTGGACGGGCCAGGGGTGCGCGAGCAGCCGGACGAGCCGGTCCACGGTCCGGGACAACGGGCCGTCGCCCAGCGGCGGCACGGCCGTCGGGGCCGGGGGAGCGTCGGCGCCCAGCAGGTGTGCGGTGACCCGGTCGGGGACGCGCAGTCCCCGCGTCGGATACGGGCGTGAGGCGTCGGGGAGTTCCAGGAGGCCGCCGGACCGCAGGGGCGCATCGGCCGAGAACAGGCGGCGGGCGGTCGCGGAGGCGGCCGGGAGGCCGCAGAGGGTGAGGGCGAGCCCGACGGTGGCGTGCCGGCAGGTGACGTCGTCGTTGAGGTAGCCGTAGCAGCGCTCGAACCGGGCGTCGACGTCGGGCGCGAGCGCGATCAGCAGTACCTCCACGGCGAGTTCGTCCAGGCCGAACTCCTCGGCGAGGCGCCGCAGGGGCGGTACGGCTCCCGCGGCCGTCGCCGTGTCCTCCCGGGCGCGGACGACGGCGGCCAGGGCGTCCTCGGAGGCGGCGGGCGGCAGCGGGCCGTTCGGCGCGTCCAGGAGGTGCGGGGCCATCTCGTCGGAGATGTACAGCCCCTGGAACGGGTCGCAGGCGAACTCCCGCAGACCCGGCGGGTCCTCGGGGTCCTCGCCGGTGCGCAGGGCGATGGCCCGGCGCACCCGCACCTCGACGACGGCCAGCCGGGCCAGGAGCCAGTCCGCGGCCGTGGGCGTTGAGGCGGAGACGAGGGAAGTCACTGCTGGTCCTCCTCCGGCTCGTCGATGATGTTCTCGTTGACGACCGGGTCCTGGGTCACCCAGTGGGTGTACGGCTCCGGGACGAACGACACCAGGGGGATCGTCACCGTCACGTTGAGGGTGGGCACGAGGGTGTGCCCGACCGCGCTCCACAGCTCGGTCAGGGCACGGTCCTCGCTCGGCGGGTGTCCCACGTCCAGCAGTGCCGAGAGGCCCATCTCCTGCAGTTCCGGGGGCAGTCGCACGGGGAGCTGCCGGCTGCGGGCGAAGCCGACGAGGAGGTCGCCGAGCATGGTGTGGGCGATGAGGGCGTCCGGAGCCCAGGCGGCGACGAGGTAGGAGAGCCGGGCGTAGCGGGGCGGATCGGACTGGGCGTGTTTCCACCAGGGCGGCTGGGTGCCGGGGGTTGCCCCGTACTGGTAGACGGTGCCGGTCTGGCGTCGGTCGAGGTCCTCGCGGATGTCGTAGAGGTAGAGGCCGACCGCCTCGGAGCCGGTGGTCTCGCCGAGCGTGATGTCGCGGCCCGGGGGCTGGAAGGTGATGGTGAATTCGGGCGGCAGGCAGGTCATGTCCTGCCGTACGCGGGACTCCAGTGCGCTGTCGACGAGTTGGATCACCGGTCCGCCCCCGTCCCGGCGGCCGGGACGACGACGGCCTGCCGCAGGTCGAGCGCTGCGGCGGTGTCGCCGATACGGCCGAGTGCCGTGGTGTTCACGACGGACACGACGGAGCCTGCCGCGTCGGCGAGGTAGACCAGGGACTTCGTGGTGTGCGGATCCGGTGCGCTCGCGGCGAGCGCCCGGCCGGCCGGCACGCTGAAGCGGGGGGTTCCGGTCGCGGTGTCGAGCATCAGGACGGCTCCGCTGTTCTCGGTGGTCACGAAGAGCCAGGTGCCGTCGGCCGACACCGACACGGACTCCGGCTTGACGATGAGCCTGTGCTGCCATGTGGCGATCACCTCGGGCCTGCCGCCCGCTCCGTTCAGGCTGATCACCGAGATGCTGTCGCCCCCGTGGTCGGCCACGTAGGCGTGGGCGCCGCCCGGGGTGCAGGCGACGCCCATGGGGTCCGTGCCCACGGTGAGGGGGACCACCGTGTGGTCGGCCAGCCGTACGCAGTGGACGATTGAGGCTTTGCGGTCGGAAACACAGGCGTAGACGCCGTCGTCGGTGACGTCGACGTCCCATGGTTGAGAAGTGGCTGGTTCACCCACCTTGACAGGGGTCACCTTGGAGGTGAGCACAGTGACCGTCCTGCCGACGGCGTTGGCGATGCAGCAGGTGCCGTCCTCGGCGACGGCGATCGAGTACGGCACGTCGTTCTTGTCGAGGGCCTGTTGCTCGGCCTTCTGCACTGCGAGCCGTGATGCGTCGAGGGTGATCACGGCGAGGCAGGCGTCGCGTGCGTCCTTGCGGCCCTGGTTGACCACGTACAGGGTCTGGTTGTCCCGGCAAGCGAGCCCGTTGGGCCGGTCGGTGTACGCGGTACCGGCGGTCGCGACGGCCGTCATGGCGGCATTGCCGCCCGCGGACAGCTGGATCCCGTACACCGTGCCCAGGGGCGCGTCGTCGCTCATCCATGCCTTCGACACCGCCGCGTACAGGTACTGGCCGTCCGGGGAGAGCGCGAGCCCTGGAGGGATCTGGTTGCCGCTCTCGACGTTGATCGTCCGTTGGTGCTTCGCCGGGTTCTCCGAGATGTCGAAGACCTCGACCGTGGCGTTGTTCCCGGCGGCGTTGGAGACGTAGAGGGTGTTTCCGTCGGGTGTCAGGACGAGCCCATAGGGAAGCCGCATGGCCGTCGGCGTCTTGTTCACGGTCATGTGGAAGCCCCAGGCGTCGTTCGTCGTGGCACGTTGGAGGACGGAGACCGTTCCGTTCTGGTAGTTGGCGACGCAGAGGCGTAACCCGTCGGCCGACACGCCCAGTTCGTGGGGGCCCGAGAGGTGGCCGGTTGCCGCGTCGACGGCTGCATGCCGCTCCCAGGTGCCCGGCCCGGTGCGGGTCAGGATGGCGATCTGGCCTCCTTGCTGCCCCGGATCGGTGTGGGCGAAGTCGGCGACGTACAGCGTCGCGCCGTCCTTGGACAGCGCGGCCCCAGTGGGCTGTTGGCAGCCCACGACGTCCGCCTCGATCGTGTACCTGCCGCCCTTCGGATCGACGAGGGAGACCGTCGCCGTGCCGGAGTCGGCGGTCACCGCGTAGTGGCCGTCCGGGGTGATGGCGACGCCGTGCGGGTCTGCGCCCGGTGCCAGCACGATCGGGGTCACTGTGACCCCGCCGTCGACGGTGAGGGTGTCTCCCCGGGCCGGGGTGAGGACGAGGAGAGTGGCCTTGCTCGGGCTGGTCGCGCACGCGAAGCTGCGGTCGCGCGCGATGGCCACGTCCCACGGCTTGTGTCCGTCGCCGAGAGGGACGAGTGTGCCCGGTTGGAGTCCGGCGAGGTCGAGCACCGCCACGTTGTCCGAGGCGGCATCGGCGGCGTAGGCCCACGAACCGTCCGACGACACTGCGGCGTTGACCGGCTGCGATCCCGCGCCGGTGCTGACCTCGCCCGTCCGGCGAGGGGCGGTGCGCACCGTGACGAGCTTGCCGGTGGCCTGGTCGCTGACGTACGCGAAACCACCGTCCGGGCCGGGCAGCACTCCGGCAGGGACAGCCCCCACCGGCTCGTCGAGCGTCGTGGGGGCGAGGGTGTCGGTGCGAATGGCCGTGAGGCGGCTCGTCGTCTGGCTGACGGCAAGGATCAGGTTGCCGTCCGGGGTGAAGGCCACGGCGACCGGATGCGGACCCACCGTTACGGATTCCGGGGCCTCGACTCGCCCCGTGCTCGGATTCACGGAGGCCACGGACACCGACGCCGAGCCGTAGTCGGCCACGCAGAGACGATCCCCGTCGGCGCTGAGTACCAGGGCGCGCGGCTCGGCCCCCACGGGCACCGACTCGCCCACCCGCGCACCGCCCGCATTGAGGTCGAGCACCGTCACCTGCCCGTCACCCGTGCCCGCCCCCCGGCTCGCGACGTAGGCGAACCGCCCTCCCCCCGCCACCGCGATCGCCCGGGTGGCCCCGGGCACCGGGACCGTAGCCGCCACCGACGGCGAGCCCGCCGCACTCACATCGACCACCGACACCGTGGCGTCCGTCTCGTTGACGACACAGACGTACCGCGCCTGCCCGCCGGGAGCCGCCGCCAGCGCACAGGGACCGGCACCGACGTCGAGGGGAGCTGGCGAGAGTCCTTCCTTGTCGAACACCGTGACCTGATGGCCCGCCCAGTCGGCCACGCAGACCCGGTCGCCGGCCAGACCGGCGACCACGGCGCACGGGCTCTTCCCGGCCGGGACGGACCGCAGCACTGCAGCGGTAGGCTGGCTGAGGTCCATGACGGACAGCGTCCCGGCGTCGTGGTTCGCGGTGTAGGCCCGGGTGCCGTCCGAACCGACGGCGACGGCACGGGGGTTGCTCTCCACCGGCGTGACGTGGACCTCCGGCTGTTCCGGCGTGGCGAGGCCGGCCACGACCAGGCCGTCCGCTCCCCAGGCCGGGGCCGCCAGCCGGGCCGCCGTGCTGCCG
This sequence comes from Streptomyces sp. AM25, assembly GCF_058146165.1. NCBI lineage: Bacteria > Bacillati > Actinomycetota > Actinomycetes > Kitasatosporales > Streptomycetaceae > Streptomyces > Streptomyces sp. AM25. The sequence continues at coordinate 128,973 of NZ_JBKIWN010000012.1, forward strand.
GGGCCGTTGTCGGGCTCGCTCATGAGGGCACCTCCGCGACGGTGATGCGGTGTTCGACGGAGTAGACGGTCTCGCCCGCACCGCAGACGATCCGGGCGACGGGATCCGAGGACTTGCCGGTCTCCGGGTCGACCGGGATCATCTCGGCCGTGGCGACCCGGCCCACCCCGGGCACGCCCTCCAGGACGCGGAACGCCTCGCCCGCGTACACCGGGCGCCCCAGCGGCCATCCGGTGCCGTCGGGCCCGCCGTCGACGGGGCTGAAGTACCGGTAGAGGGCGCGTTCCGCGGCGGCGCGCAGCTCGGCGCGTTCGTCGGCGGTGCGGTAGTCCGCGGGCACGATGCGGGCGTCGAAGCGGATGCCGTGGTACATGGGCTTCACCAGCCACACCGGGACGCCCTCGGGCTGACAGGCCCGCAGGGCGCGGCGCAGCGTGTCGCAGGCGTCCGCGGTGGGCGTGAGCATGTGGAACGGGAACCAGCCCCGTTCGTCCGTGGTGACGAACGGCACGACCATCAGCGTCACGCCGGCCCGGGTGCTGCCGCCGCTGGTGTCGGTGTAGCCGTTCTTGCCGTCGTGCGACGGGGAGATGTTGCGCACGCCGACGATGTGCGGGTCCGGTGTCTTCAAGCGGCAGATCCCGCCCGGGGCGATGCTGTTCGCCGCGGCGCCGAGGGTGGTTCGGTAGGTGCCCTGCGCCGTGATGTGCGCATCCTTGGTCGGGATCCTGCCGTACTGCCGGGTGCCGGAGGGGCCGCCCGTCACCTTGGGGCCGAAGTGGACCTGGCCGGTGCTGGCGTTGATGACCACGTGCGGGTCGTTCTCGCCGGACTGCTCGAAGGAGGTGACGGTGACCCACGCGTCCGAGCCGACGTGGACCGTGGGCAGCTGCCCGCACACCGGGGCGTGGAGCAGGGCGAAGACCTGGCCCGGCTCACCCGTGGAAATGAACTGCTGTGTGCCCTGGTCGTGTTGCTCGTACTGGAGGGCGGGGACGGCTTCGGTGCTGCCGGAGTCGGCGTAGACGGTGTACTTCGTCGCCTCCGTGCCCCGGGGGTCGAGGATCTGGACGGCGATCCAGCACGCGGCGGGCTCCGTCGGGAAATCGGTCCCCAGCTCGCTGACGGCGTCCTGGGCCCTCGTGGCGAACGCGCCGCCCTCAACCGAGGCCTGCCATCGTGCCGCCGAGGCGAGCGGGACGGGGTGGGCTGCGACCTGCGTGCCGCCCGTCACCGTGATCGTCTGTGCGGGTGCCGAGGCGTAGGCGAGTGGGGCGGAGGTGTCCCACCACGGCGTGTCCTTGCGCGGTGCGAACACCGAGACCGCGAGGCGGTCCTCCGCTGTCCGTTGGCCATCGGCTGTCACCCAGAGCATCAGGTGGCGCGGGTCGTGGGTGTTCTTGATCTCCACCAGGGCGAGGACCAGCACGCCGCCGCCCTTGAACGGTCCCGAAATCGCTCCGCCCGCCGCGTAGTTGTCCGCGGTGAACATGCCGACGGCGGCCGTGACGCTGCTGGCGAGCCGCAGCGGTGCCGCGCCGGCGGCGTCGGGCGGCAGGCGTTCGGCGTCCCGCTCGGTGGTGAAGACGGTCGTCCCGTCCACCGTCGTGACCTCGGTCCCCGCAGCGGCCTCCGGCACGCCCGCGGCCAGGGTGAAGGCGACGTCGGTCCGCGCCGGCTCCCAGGGCTGGTAGTTGCGGGCCGGGTCGAGCGCTTGGTGCGGCACGTCGCGGACGTGGTGGATACGGGCCATGCCTGCCGACGCGGCCAGCGCGAGCTGCTCGTAGTCGGCCGGGACGACGGCCCGTTCGGGCACCGGGGCACCCAGCGGCCGGCGCTCGGAGTAGGCGAGCGCGCTCTCGCCCTCCGTGCCGCCCACGGCGGGAGCGGGGTTGGTGACCGCGGAGACGTACGGCAGCGGGGTACGCAGCACGGTGAGGGTGCGGGCGGGCACGTTGCCGCGGGCGCCGCCGCCGGTCAGGTAGCGCCGGATGCGGACGACCGCGCCCGGCGGCAGCGGCGCCCCGTGCCGGCGCAGCCCGAGGGCGCCGGCGACGGCGGGGGCGAAGACGGCCTCCCCGGTGCGGGGGTCCAGGGTGAAGTGCCGGTCGTCGGGCCCCGACCCGGCGAGGGAGGCGACGTACGTCCACTGGGCCGTCCGACCGTCGAGGACGGCGTCCACGACGAGCGGGTCCGTGCTGCGGGGCATCGGCGGATGGGCGAAGCGCAGCCGTTCGCCGGGGGCTCCGGTCGCCGTCCCCAGCGTCTCGTCGCGCACCAGCCGCGCCTGGACGACCGGGACGGGGACGGCGAGGACCGGTTCGAGCGTGACCTGCCGCAAGGGGGCCTGGCCGGTTTCCGCCCGGTAGCGGATCAGCCCGACGTCCCGCAGCCGCTGGAGGGTGAAGGCGCCCTGGCCGTCCGGGCGTTGGAGCAGCAGCTGGGCCGGTGCGTGCGCCGGGGGAAGGTCGAGAACGACCTTGCCCGGACTGTCCGGGGCGGTCACGGTGTCGGTGACGGCCCGGCAACTGCTCCAGTGCGTGCCCTGCCAGGCCTCCCATCGGCCCTTCTCGAATCCGGAGCCGATCCCGAGCACCCGCCCCAACCGGACGTCCAGCGTCACGCGGACGCCGGGCACCGGCACCGAGAGGACGAGCAGGGCGTACGGAGCTGCGGCGGCCGCCGGCCGGCCGCCCGCCGGGATCTCCTCGGGCAGCGGGAAGTCGCCGAGATAGGGCAGGTTGAGACGGAAGGCCGGCCCGCCCGCGGTGGACGTGCCCGGTTCCACGACCGCCCCGGAACCGAAGTCGGTCAGTTTCCCCTCCAGGGTGCCGTCCGCCACCCGCGCCTCGGCGAAGTCGCCGGCTGCGAACTGGACGCACGGATTGAGCACCGCGTCCGTCAACGTGCTGAAGACGACCGGCTCTTCGTCCCCCGGGGGCCGCGTGGCCACCTCCTGGCCGACGGGCACGGTCACCGGTTCGGGCGAGGGCGCGGCGAGTCGGAAGACGGCCTCGGTCTGTGCGGGCGCGGGCCGGTAGGGCCGGACGCCCAGGAGGCGGAGCATCTGCAGCCGGCGCTGGTCGGGTGCCTGGTTGAGCCGGTCGCGCAGGGCCGTGACCATGTCGGCGCACGTCTCGATCAGGCCCCGCCCGGGGTCCGCCAGGTCCCGGCCGGTCCAGGTCCGCACCTGCCGGTGCACGGCGGCGACGGCGGTGGCGACCACCTCGTCGCGGGTGCGCCCGTCGTACTCGGGTGTCTGCGGACTCATCCCTGCGGTGCCCTTCCGTCAGGAGCCTGGGTGAGGTTGACGACGACCGTGAACGGCAGGTGGGCCGGGCAGTGCGCCGCCACGAGCCGCGTCAGGCGGCTCTCCAGCGCCCGTTTGTCCTCCCCGGCGGGGGCGGTCAGGGTGACGGTGAGCATGCGCCCGGCGCCGGGTGCCGGGTCGTGGCCGGTGAAGACCAGGCCCGGGTCGGTGATGACGAGCGCCTGGTCCGTCCAGCCGAGGATCTCCCGGGCCTCCAGCCGCAGTCCGTACGGTGTCCCGCGGTATGCGGCCAGCCGGGGCGCGAGGTCGATCGCCTTGCGCCGCCGGTTCTCGTCCCAGCCCGGCTCGACCCGGGCGCCGGTGATCGCGATCAGCCAGTCCAGGAAGGCGGGGGGCGCGCGCCAGGGGTCGAGCACCGCATCGAGGCCGTCGACGTGCTCCTCCACGGGCGCCAGAGTCTCGCCGATCGCGGCCGCGAACGCCTGCGCCACGGTGTCGCGGCCGTAGACGGCGGGCAGGGGGAGCGGGCGTGCGGGGGCAGGTGGCATGCGCGGTCCTCTCGTGCGGTGCGGATACGGCCGGTCCCGGTCGGTCTTGGTCCGGTCTCAGCTGTCGGTGGTGTCCACGGCGATGTCCACGCGGCCCAGGAGGACCAGGCCGCCGTCCGAGACCTCGACGGACGGCACGGCCTCGCCGCGCCCGTTCTCGTCTTCGCCTTCGTACAGGGCCACGGCGGTCGTGCCCCGGTGTTCGTGGACCGTCTCCAGCACGGTGAAGACGTCACCGGCGTGCACCCGTCGGCCCCAGGGCCACCCCCGCCCGTCCGGCCCGCCGGCCGTGGGGTGGAAGAAGCGCCGCAAGGCCCGTTCGGCCGCCCCCTTGGCCCGGTCGACGTCCGCCTGCGTGCTGCTCCAGGGGCGCACGGTCGCGGCGATGTGGAACGGGTGGTAGCGGGGCTCTCCGACGAGCAGGCGTTCACCGAGCAGGCGGGAGGCGTCGACGACGTTCTTCACCGCGGTCAGGGTGTCCGGAGGGACGTCGAAGGCGCGGTCGGGCGGGCGCACTTCGGGGTCCCCGGCGCAGCAGGGGACCAGGAGGACGTGGAGCGGGTCGTCCTCGCGGCGCCACAGCGCGGGTTCGGTCCGTGCACCCTTCAGGAAGAAGAAGACGCCGTCGAACACGGCGACGGCGTCCGGGGATTGCTGGCACTGGGGGGAGAGCCCGGGGAACGCCTCCGAGACGAGGGAGGTCACGCCGCGGCTGCCTTCCTGCGGGACGAAGGCCTGGTCGGCGTAGGTGAAGGTGCGGTGGTAGAAGGTCTCGCCCTTGAAGAAGAACAGTTCGTACGCGTCGCCGTCGGCGAGGACGGACACTGCATCGAGGTCCGACGTGAAGTCCTGGGGCAGGCCCGGGAATTCGTCCGCGATGGGGCGGGGATCCCCGTCGTCCCAGAGACTCTGCTGCCCGTAGAACCAGAGCCTGGGCCCGCCTTCACCGGTGCGGATCACGGCGTCGAGGCGATGTGCTTGTTGTACGGGCGGCGGTACCGCATCACCGTCGCCGGCCCCGTCCGGGTGGTGCAGGGGCAGGGGGAGCGGGGTGATGGTCCCGCCGTTGTCGTAGTAGTGCACGGCGCGTTGCGGAGCCCGGGCGGCGACGAGGCAGGCGAGGACGTCGGCCGGGCGCGGCGGTGCCTGCAGGGCGGACGGCACGCGCGAGTCGGTGGGACGGGTGAGCGCGGTGACGCGGACGCGGGCCAGCCCCGGCACGTGTTCCCCGATCAGCTGCTCGTGGTCGGCGGCGGTGACCGCGCGGCGCAGCGGTGCCAGGTCCAATCCCGCGCGGTCAAGGGCCTGTTGCCAGTCCTCCGCGTCCTCGGGCGGTGTGACGACGCGGTCCACGGTGGCGCCCAGCCCGGTCTGCGCGACCACCGTCAAGGACGTGCCGGCCTGGACGGCACCCTGGCGGCCGCGGTGGACGGCGTACTGCGCACTGATCCGCGCGCCCTCCGGCGGCACTTTGCCGTGTTGCTCGTCCCCGCTCTCGGCGGGGACGAGCGGCCCGAAGACCACCTCGCACGAGGCGTCGTCCCACCAGTACACCCGGCTGCCGGGTCCGGCCTCGGCGAAGGTGTGCACCGCCGTCCATACGTCTTCCCCGACCCGGACGACGAGCGGCGGGCCGAACGGCGGTTCCGCGACGGGAGTATGAGGCCCCCAGGGGCGGCGCGCGGTGGGGAAGCGGCCGGCGGAGTGGCCGTCGGCGACGCCCAGCACCTCGCTGACCGCGACGGGCTGTTCCACGGCCTCCACCGTCCCGCTCGGCTGCCCGTCCGCGAGCACGAGGGCCCCGGTGGTCGCCAGCACGACCGGTTCCTCGCCCTCGGTCCGCACCTCGGTGCCCGCCGGGATCTCGCGCTGCGCGGTGGAACCGTCGGTCCGGGTGAAGGCGACCACGATCCGCGCGGGCGAGGCGGGAAGGGGTGTGATGCCCATGAGGCGCAGCAGAGCAGATCGCTGGCGAGGGGTCATGCGGTCGATGCGGTAGAGCAGTTGGTCGGTTCGCTCGGCGAAGGCCTCGATGAGGGTGATGCCGGGGTCGGAGACGTTGTGGTCGGTCCACTCGGGGACGCGCTGCGGCAGGGCGCGTTTGGCGGCGTCCACCAGGGGCTGGAACCGCAGGTCGTCCAGGTCGGGTACGGGGAGGTCACTCACTGGGGGAGTCTCCGGGCAGGGTGTAGAAGGGGAAGACGAGGTTGCGGGGTTCGTTGGTGGCGCGCAGGCGGTAGCGGATGTCGATGTAGAGCACTCCCGTGTCCGCTGCATCCGGCGCATCCGCCGCTTCCGTGCTGAACAGCAGGTCGTCCACCTCGATCCGTGGTTCCCACCGGTCGAGCGCCCGGCGCACCTCGGTGTCGGCGCGGGCGACGGTCGTCGCGTCGAGCGGGTCGAAGATCAGGCGGTGGATGCCGCAGCCGAACTCCGGGCGCATCGGCCGCTCGCCGGGTGCGGTGGAGAGGATGATGCGCAGGGCCTGTTCCACGTCCTGGCTGCCGCTCGCCAGGCCGACGCGCCCGGTGCCGGTGATGACGGCGGGGAAGGCCCACCCCGCGCCGATGATGTCCACGCTCGTCCTCCCGTCCGTTCGGGGTCAGTTGATGTCGACGGTGTTGCCGGTGATGCTGGTGTGCGCTCCGTCGAGCTTGAGTTCTCCGCTGCTCTCCACGGTGACGGTGGCGCCCTTGAGCGTGAGGGTGCCGCTGCCACCGCTGCTGTCGTCGGCCGTGACGGAGACCGTGCCCGCCTTCAGGACGAGGCTGCCGCCCGGGCCCGCGTCGACGGTGAGGGTGCCGTTGTCACGGGCGTCCAGCGTGAACCGCAGCGTCGTCCTGCCCTCGCCCGCGGTGAGGACGATGCTGCTGTCCTTGCGGTCGAGATGGGCGGTCAGCTTCCCGTCGCCGGTCCGGAGCCGGACGCCCTGGGGGCCGTCCGCGGCGCTGAGCAGTTCCAGCCGGTCCCCCGAACGGGAGGCCAGCGACCGCCGGTTGAGGCGTCCCGTGTCCGGGTCGACCAGCGGCAGGCCGGGGTCCGTGGGGGCGTCGATGCCGTTGTAGAGGCCGCCCAGCACGTACGGTCGGTCCAGGCGCCCGTGCTCGAAGCCGACGAGCACCTCGTCCCCGGCCTCCGGGGCGAACACCCCGCCACCGCCGACGCCTCCCCACTGCACGGTCCGGACCCAGTCGGTCACGTAGTCCTGCGACAGCCACGGCAGCCGCAGCCGGACGGCACCGCGCTCGCCCTGGCCGGGTTCCTTGATGTCGGTGACGGTGCCCACCGCGACGCCCAGCGCGCACAGCGGCGGCGGGTACGGCACGACGGGCGGGGGCAGCGGACCCACCTCCACCCGGGTCCGGTAGCCGTGGGCGTCGTCGAAGACGTGACGGCAGGCGGTGACCGTGTACTTGCCGGCGAAGGGTTCGCCCACGCCGACCAGGGTCACCGGCAGCCCCGCGGCGAGCTCGGGGGTGCCCACGGCCTCGGCCGACAGCGCCGCCATCGCGGCAGCCGACTCCTCCGCCAACGCACGGGCCACCGCGTCGACCTGCGGGGCGGTGGTGCAGCCCCGGCCGCCGACGAGCAGGTCCGGCGCCGGGCCGGGAAACGCCTTGCCGAGCTGCGCGGGCGTGACGCCCAGACGCAGCCGCGCGCTCTCGCCCGCACCGGCCCGCACCGACAACGCGGCCTTGCCCGCCGGATCCCAGCCGCGCACCTCCACCCCGGCGACCTGACCCTCGGACGACACCGAGGCGCGCAGTGTCAGCAGGTTCTCCCGGTACTCCAGGACGAACGGGCTGCGGTCCGCCCCCGTGCCGGGCGCGGGCGCCTTGTCCGCCGCCGCCGGGCGGCTCATGTGGACGGTGCCGCCCTCGACCGACAGGCGCAGCCCGCGCTGGTCGGCGAGGTGGTTCAGCAACTCCCAGTCCGTCAGGTTGGGCTGGGCCAGGTGCGGGATGCGGGTGCGCTCGGCGTCGATCCGGCCGGCCTTCAAGCTGTGGCGGGCCACGACCTCCCCGGCGACCTCGGCCACGGTGGCGTCGACGTAGGCGGTCACCCGCCGCCCGCGCATCAGCCGGTGGCCCCGGTCCATGGCCCGGACGGTCGTGAAGCTCCCGTCGTCGTCCACCTCGGTCTCCAGCGCGGTGACCTCGCCGTCGAAGATGTCCACCCGGGTCCGGCGGAGCTCTGCGGCCACCGACACGGTCAGCGGGACCCCCACGGCGATCCCGGCGGCGGCCGGCAGCCGGTGGGCGGGATCCTGGAACCGCAGGGTGGCGCGGGCCGGCAGGCCCAACGCCGTGTCCACGGAGGCCTCGACGAGCTGTTCGGCCCACTCCTCCCGCAGAGGGGACCCGAAGGCGATGACCGGCTCCGCCGCGTACAGCCGCTCCGTCATCCGGCACCCCCCGCGGCCTGTTCCTGGAGCACCGGCAGGACGAGCACGCCGCCCAGCGGGAGCCGGGCCGGGTCGTCGATGCCGTTCGCCCGGGCGATCTCCCGCCACCGCCCCGGATCGCCGTACGCCTGCCAGGCCACCCCGGCCAGGCTGTCGCCCGCCACCACGAGATGGGTGTCCACCGGACCGTCGCCGCCCGACGTCGGGTTCTGCCGGGGGACCGACCCGCCGGCCTCCTCCAGCGAGACCGAGCACACGGCGCGCAGCGGCGTGCCGTCATGGCCGAACCGGGTGTAGGACGCGTCGACTTGGGTCACCAGGGCCATGAAGGCGGTCGTGCGGGCATGCCCCCACTCCAGCCGCACCCAGGGCGCCGAGGCGGGCTTCGCCGTGGTGCTGCGCGCGGTCGGCGTGCAGCAGCCGAGCAGCTTCTCGACCCGCTCCTGGACGCCTTCCCGGGTGCCGTGGGCGTCGAGGAAGACCTCCAGCGTCATCGTGCGCGGCTGTGCGCCCACGAACTGGGCCCGCGCCGCCGCCCCGTTGGACGGCGACCGGCTGCGGTCCCAGCGGGCCTGCTTGCCGACCTGGATCCGTTCCGGGTTGAACTGCAGCCGGACCCGGTCCCGTTCCGGTCCCGGGGTGCTGCTCGTCCCGGTCGGCGGGTCGTGGATCACGAGGGCGGCACGCACCGGTGCACCACCGGGGAACTCGAACGCCATGCGGTCCTCTCTGACGTCAGACGGTGATCCCGAGGAACCCGTTGTGGGCGATCTCCAAGGTCTCGCGGGCCGGTTGCGACTGCTCGACGTCGAACGTGGGCCCGCTCCAGCGCACCGGCAGCACCCCGTCCAGCAGCCACCGCACCAGCGGCCGCCGGTCCGGCCCCAGCGCCACGAGCTGCCCGGGCAGCCGCACCGGCTCGATCACCTGCTGCTGCAGCCAGGCCCAGACGAGCACGGTGTCCTGCGACAGCGGCCTGCCGAGCACGACGTTGGTGTAGCGCAGCCGTGTCGGCAGCTGCCACACGTGCCCGTTCGTGCCGCCCTCGACCCGCTCCTCCACCTCCATCGCACAGCCGAGCCCGTCGCACGAGGTGAAGGAGCCGAGGGCGTGGATGCCGATGGAGAGCTGGAAGTGGGAACTGACGGCGAACGGCTGGTCGGCCATGGGCGGGCACTCCGTGGGTGGTCGGGAGCCTCATCGCGGTACGGACGATCCCCAGGCACCGCCGTCCGGTGGCGGCTGGGGGTGCGGTTGCAGTGGCCACGGCAGGGGTGCCGGCCGCCGTGCCGGTTCGAGGGCGGGCAGCAGGGCCTCGGCCAGGAGACCGGCGTGCCGGCGGGCGACTTCCCGGGCGAGGGCGGGCAGGTCCGGGGAGGCGGCCGGCCGGGGCGCCGGCCCAAGGGCGGCGGCCGGGGATACCGGGGCCGTGTGCGCGGCGGACTTGGCCGGGGCGGTGGTGGCCTTGCCTGGGTCGGGCGGTGACGGGGTGCGTTCCGTGATGGGCGGTGGGCCGGTACGTTCCGCGACGGGTGGTGGCATCACGAACGGGCGGGCGGTTGCGGGAACTTGGGCCACTGGCTCGCCGATGCGGAGGCGGCGCGGAGGCGCTTGCCGCGGGCGTGGTGCGGGCGGCGGTGGTGGTGGTGCGGAAGCGGCAGTCGGGGGGACGGCCGGGTACGGCTGGGGTGCGGGTGCGGGTGCGGGTGCGGTGAGCGTGCTCGGCCCGGGGACGGGGATTCCGTGCCGTGCCGGGGATCCGGTGGGCCGCTCGCCGTGGTCGGGGTGTCGGCGTGCGCTCGCGTCCGGGGCAGGCCGGGCCGTCCCGCGAGGCGGTCCCTCTGCGGGGTGTCCCGCACTGTGTCCTGGGTGGTGCACGTCGTGTGCAGTTCGCCCTGCGGGACGGCATTCTGTCGTCCGCGGCGGTGTGGTGCCGGGTAGGGGGAACTCGGGGGTGCCGAAGGGCTGGTCCGCGTCGCCGGGTTCATGTGCGGGACGGCTCTCCGCCGTCCGTGGCGGTGCGGTGCCGGGGGAGGGAGTTCCGGGACTGTCGAGGAGCCGGTCCGCGTCGTGCGGCCGGGCGGGAGGGGCACCGACCCGGGTCCGGCTGCGGCCGGTTGAGGAGCCTGCCGGGCCGGGGGGATCCGGCAGTCGCTGCGGACGCGTGAGGCCGTCGGTCCCGGGGGTGGTGCCGGCCCGGCCGTGGCCGTCGGCCGGGCGTTGCGGCGTGGCCGGTGTGCGACCGTCGGTCGGCACCTGACGGGGGCCGACTGGGCTGTCGCTGCGTACGGAGGGCCCCCGATCCTGCCGGACCGGGTGATGTCCTGTGTCGGTGACGGGTGGTGAGGTGAAGACCTCGCCTGCACGGCGAAGGTCGGTCTCGTGCCGGGGAGTTCGGGGTCGTTCGTCGCCGCCCGTTGCGTGGGGCGGCCGGGGGACGTGGATCCCGTGCTCCTCCTGCGCGTGCGCAGCGAGCTCTCGGCTCTGGGGGAGCCCGGCCGCTTGGTGACCCGGCCGGAGGCCGACCGGCACCGCCTGGTACACCCCTTCGCGTACCGCACTCACCGGCAACTCCGGTACGAGGACGCCCCGGAGGACCCCCGCCCCCAGCGCGAGCGGCACCCCCCGCGGCAACAGCCGTGAACCGGCCGTGACGAGCGGCGCCGGCCGCCAGGCCGCGAGGCCGTCGCGGAAGGCCGTGTGCCTGCTCGTGGAGAGCAGCGGCAGGTGCAACAGCCCGACGGGCGCCACGTCACGCCAACCCGCCCGTGCCGGCGGGGCAGAAGGGACAGGAGGGGATACGGCACGGTGCCGTCGGAGCCCCGCCCTCCGTAGCACGCCTGCAAGGCTCACGCTCACCGGCCCGCCCCCGCCGCGCCGTTGAGCCTGGCGATCTCGCGCACCCATGCGCGCCGTTCCTCGTGCGGCAGGCCGAGGATGTCCCCGTACGCCCAGTGGAAGTGGTAGGCGATGCAGGCGGCCTCCTCGCGGAGCCGGCGCGGCGGGTGCGTCATGCTTCCCCCAGGCGGCCGCCGGGTGCCGTCGAGGGCAGCGCGAAGGCGGTCCCGCAGGAGGGACAGGCGACGGCGCCGTGCCCGGAGTCCAGGCCGTTGATGCGCCGGTAGAAGTCCTGGAGGTAGGCGAGGTCCTGGGCGAAGAGCTGTTCCACGACGCCGGCGTGGATGTCGGTCAGCGTGCCCAGCCGGGTGATGACCAGGCTGAGGAGGACGACCCCGAGGTAGGCGGGGTTCTCCCGGACGCGCTGGTCGATCAGGGGCGACAGCTCGTCGCGGGCGGTGGCGAGCCGCATGGAGCCGTGGCGGTGGACGGTTCCCGAGCCGTCCACGTAGCCGTTGGGGAGTTCGAAGTCGTATGCGGTGCGCAGCGCCGGTCCGTTCTCGGGCATGACGGGGCGGATCCTCCCTGGGGCGTCCGGGCGGCCTCACCCCGGCCCCCGCCGTGTGTCCGCGGGGGCCGGGTGCGAGGAGCGGGCGGTCAGTGGATGTTCTGGTGGAAGAGCAGGCTCACGTTCGTGTCCTCCGCCCAGGCCTCGACCGAGAACCCGCCCGGCCTGTCACCGGCCGTCAGCACGGGGGACTCGGCGGTGCCGTCGCTTCCGCTGGTCACCTTGGCGGTGTCCACGCCGCCGGGGAAGGTGGCCATGTTCTCGCCGCGGATCTTGAAGGTGACCTCGGCGTCCTCGACGGGGTTGCCGCCGGCATCCTCCACGATCACCTTCATCGGGTGCTCGAAGGACTTCCCCGAGGGCACGGACTGGCCCGCGCCCGACACGTAGCGCACCCGGTCCGCCGTGCCGGGCTGCGGGGTGACGGTCAGCCGGGTGAAGGAGGCGACGGCGTCCGTCTCCGTCCAGCGGGCGGTCACGGGGCAGGGGCCTTCCTTGAGCGGTTTGAGCAGGGAGGAGGTCGCCACGCCGAGCAGGTCGCCCCCGGTCCCGGTCTCCTTGATCTCGGTGGGCTTGCCGTTCTCGAAGACCCCCGCGCCTTCCGCGACGGAGAACTCGATCTTCTGTCCGCCCACCGGTGTGCCGTCCAGCTGCGTCGCCTTGACCTCCAACGGCTTGCGGAAGGGCCGGCCGACGCGGGTCTTCTGCCCGTCTCCGGACACCACCGCGAGCCGGTGCCGGGAGACGCGGCGCAGGCTCTGCTGCCCGGACAGCGCGACCCACAGCCGGCTGTCACCGGACACGGTGAGACCCGACGGGCGGGAGCCTTGGCCCGTGGGGACGGTGGATGCCCTGTTATTGCCGGGCAGCACATAGCCGACCGCGTTGCCGGCGGTGCTCACGAACCACAGCGTGCCATCGGCCGTTGCCAGCATGCGGTTGGCGGGGGACGGAGTCTCGATGCGTGTGAGAGTGCCGCCCTGGACGGTGTACTTGAGAATGACGTTGTCGGTGGTGGCGATCCAGACGGTGTCGCCCGCCGGGGTGATCGTGACGTCCCGGGGTTCGAGACCGAGGCCGATGGGAGCGCCGAAGGCCCCGGTGCTGACGTCGTAGCCGACCAGGGCCTTGCCACCGGGGGACGTCAGCCAGTAGCGGCCCTGTTGCTGCGCCGCGACGGCGATGCCGTAGAGGCCGTCGCGGTACATCGTCGAGTACGAGATGCCGCCGCCGGCCTCGATGAACGCCAGCGAGCTCCAGTCGATCAGCGGAGCGACGATGTGGGAACGTCCTTCACGGTTCTTGCCGAGAGCCAGGGCCCGGCAGTCCGTCGTGCCGTTGAGGGGGTAGACCTGGTACTGGCCGCCGTCGGCACACTTGACGAAGGCCGAGCCGTTCTCCGCAGCGAGGAACGTCCATGTTCCGTGACCGGGCCAGGCGACAAGGGAGTTGGCGTTGCCGGCGACGCCCGGGCCGGGGGTGAAGACAGTGCTTCCCCAGGGGCTGCGGGGTTCGAAGAAGCCGATGACGCCCTGGTCGGTCACGAACCACACGTTTTCGTCGTCGTTCCGCCAAGCCACGTCGACGGCGGTTGCGGCGATGGGGAACTCGTCGGAGCCGGATTCGGGGACGGGCGGCGGCACTGCGGTCGGCATGCTGCTTCTCCTTCCAGGGGGGCGGGAAACGGACCGGGTGGTGCGGGGTGTGCCGCTAGGCCGGCGTGATGTTCAGCGTCGTAGCGGCGTGCGGCTCGGTGTCGCCGAGGCCGACGCTGATGATCGCCTCCTCCTGGATGTCACCTGCGACCACGGGGGGCAGGGCGACCCGGCCCCGCTGGTCGGTGATGATCACGCGTTCGTGGGTCCCGTCCTCGAAGGCCGCTCCCTCGGCCTCGATCCGGCAGGTGAGGGGGATTCCCGGCACGGGTCGTCCGTTGGCCACGTAGTCGACGACGAGAGGCTGGGCGACCTGGTCCTTCATGCGGACTTCCGACTCTCCCTGGTACACGAACTGGGTCCGGCCCAGGAGCGAGGCGGATCCGTAGGGGGGCGGGGGCACGTCGTAGCTGCCGACGGTCTTGCGGTCCGGGTTGGTGTACCAGAGCTTTCCGTCGGCCGCGATGCAGATGCCCTTGGCTCCGCCGCCGTTGGGCAGGCTCACCACGGTGCCGCCGCTGGTCAGATTCTTGTCGAACTCGTGCAGCCCCTGGCTGGAGGCCACCCACAGGTCGCCCAGCGTGCCGAAGGCCAACTGCTGCGGAACGGCGGTGCCCAGATCCTGCGTGCGCTGGGTGCCGGTGTTGAGGTCGAAGCGGATGACCTGGTTCGGGTTGGTGGCGGTCAGCCACACCGCAGTCGTGTCCGCGATGACGTAGTAGGGCTTCTGACCGGGCCGGAGCACCTCGATGCGCTCCCATTGCGTGTCTCCGGGGCGACGGCGGTAGAGGCCGTTCTCGCTCCTGACGGGGTTGCTGGCCCTGTTCTGGCCCGTGGCCCAGTAGGTGTGCGTCTTCCCGTCGGGGAGTGTGCTGACGGCCACGTCCCACAGCCAGGTGCTCTGGCTGACCGGCATGCGGTCGATGTGGCCCCCGATGCTGGGGGTCAGGATGCCGATGTAGCTGTGCTCGGGTTCGGCGAACAGCAGGCTGTACTCGTAGACCGGCGTGGTGGGAGTGCCCGTGTTGGTCGTGCGGAGCTTGATGCTCTCGGCCTTGGCGTCGTCCTCCAGCGGGTAGAAGGTCACGGGGTTGCCACCCGTGGTCTCCATGATGACGATCGGGTCCTGCTGCCGTGGCGGGGCCGGCGCTGCGAACCACACCCGTTGAAGTCCATTGGGGTCTTTGATGATTCCGGCGCTGAGCTGGGGAATCATTGAATGGTTCACCACCATCTGACTGTGGCCGGCGCCCGGGTGAACACGGATGATGGCCTTGTCGCTGGTGGTGACCCAGAGGTAGTTCGCGTTCCCCTGGGCCAGTGAGTGGGGCCTGTAAGCCCCGTTCCCGATGGGATATTCCTGAATGCTGCTGATCTCCGGCACAGCGGTATTCCCTTCGGTCCTGTGGCCGATACCTCAACGCGCCCGGCGCGCACGGCAGTAAGGCAGCAGGAGTGCGCGACGGCAAAGGTGGTGGAGCCCGGCAGTTCGCGCGGGGGCGCGCTCGGGTGGTTGAGACTATGCCGTCAGCACTACCCGCGCACCCGGGCGAACCGGCCACGCGGGGGGTGCTCCTGCGGCTTCCGGACAGGAGATCCGCGGCTTCGGTCCTCCGTGGCGTTCCGGCTGCGAACACCGGCATACGGCCTCGGGAATTCCGCTTGCGTTCTTCCGTGGCGCCGACCGGCTCGCGCGTGTCAAGAGCGCGCGAGCCCTGCCGTTCCGGCGCGGTGCGGTGGCCGGAATTCTGTCAGGAACCGTTTTTCCGGCGCGGATGGCGCGGCTCGTTGGCGGGAAATTGCCACCAGAATGTGCCCGGAGAATCGAACGACCGTGTCAGGGGCGGGGAAGGAGATTCTTGGCCCTGGCATCGCGCTCCGCAGTCGTGCGGTGCTTCATCTCGAGCCCCCGGACCCAGGCGAGATCGGAACGGTTCTTGACCTGAACTCCGTGCAGGACCTTGGTGATCCTGACGCCCTCGCCGAGATTGAGCATGCCGATCCCGGAACCCAGGAAGCGTGCCTGCCGGGGCGCGCCGGGGGAGTAGTCGGCAGCGGACATCCCCGTGACGACGGGGTGGTTCGTCCACTCGATGTTGTCGGCGGGCAGCCCGCCCAGGCCGAACTTCTCGCCGTGTCCCTTCGGGTCCCTGTTGATGTCGTAGAACTGCTTGACGTTCATGGGAGCGGACGTGACCGGGGTGCCGTCCTTCTTCTTCGCCCACGCCCCGCCCTCCACCGGATGCCGGACGAGGGGATGCGGGTGACGCCCCTGCGCGAGGTCCTTTTCAGTGAACTCCTCGTACGGCCGGGGAACTTCGGTCTGCATCGCCACGTAGGCGTCCTTGGAAGGCTTGGTCTCCGCATCGTGCGGGAAGCTCAGCCAGTCCTTACCCGCCGCACGGTCGTCAGCGGCCGTCTTGCGGACGAGCTCGTCGGGGACGTCGTACTCGACGACCGCCCAGGCCCGTTCCGGCGCCTGGTACTGGAGGGCCGTCACGAGGGCGGCGTCGCGGTCCTCCTCCCAGAAGTAGACCCCCTTGCCGAACTCGCCGCTCCCCGTGGGCTGCAGGCCCCCGTCGCGCACCGTGCTTCCGGGCTCCCCGGTGCCCCTTCGCGCCACCAGGAGGTCGGCGTCGGCATCGGACACCCCGCGGTAGAACTTCATCCGCTGGACCGTCGGGGGCTGCTGCGCACTCCCCGTCGCAGCCGGTGCGGCTGCCGCCCCCGGCCCGGCCTGCCCGGACAGCGCGCGACGTGCGCCGTCCTCCGCTGCGCGCTCGAAGCGGTCCCCGGGGTCGCTGACCTTCGTGCCGTCGCCCCGGTCCGTGCCCGCCACCGGCCCGGACCGCTGTTGCAGCACATGGACCAACTCGTGGGCGAGAGTGCGACGGTCGGAGCCGCCCTCGCCGATGACGACATGGCTGCCGGCGGTGTACGCCCGTGCCCCGAACCCGGCGGCGGACCGCCGGGCCGCCGCGCCCGTGTGCAGCCGTACGTCGGAGAAGTCGGCGCCGAACCGGGCCTCCATCTCCTCCTTGAGCGGCAGGGGAAGCGGCCGGCCGGGGGCGCGCAGGACGTCGAGGGGGCCGGACCGCGGTGTGCCCCGCTGCAGCATCCGGGCCGTGGCGGCATTCCCCGCCCTGCGCTGCAGATCCAGGACGACGGCCGCTGCCGGGCCGCCGGGCCGGGCCGACGGCGGTGCGGGGGCGGACGTCCTCGCGGCCGACGGCCTCCGGCCGGGAGCGTGTGTGCGCATGTGGTCCCCTTCCCTTTCCCTGACGGCGAACGGACAGCCCATGCGTACAACGCCGAACTCGACTGTGGGAAGGGGGACTTGCCCTGATACCGGGTGGCCCGGCCACGTCACCGCGTCACCGCCCGGATCGGATCACCGAGGGGCGACCTTGTGGACGGTGGTGTCGTCGGGGTGCAGCCGCCGCCCGTCCGCGGACCGCACTTCCAGTGCGCGGAGGCGCTGTTCGTGCCGGCGGTCGACCAACTGTGAGTGCGGTTCGCCGGGTTCGAAGAAGTGCGCTTCGCCCCACTGCCGCAGCGCCACGATGACGGGGAAGAGCGCCTTGCCCTTCGGGGTCAGGACGTACTCGCGGTAGGCGCTGCCGTCCGAGGCGGGGACGGATTCGAGGACACCGCCGACGACGAGGGTGCGCAGTCGCGTGGTGAGGATGTTCTTCGCGACGCCGAGGCTGCGCTGGAACTCCCCGAAGCGCCGGCTTCCGTCGAAGGCGTCCCGCACGATCAGCAGGGACCACCAGTCGCCGATCGCGTCCACCGACCGGGCGACGGGGCATTCGCTGTCGTCGAAGCGCGTCCTGGTGACCATGGCGTTCCTCCCTCTCGCGACGGTTGCAACATGCTACCGGCAAGGTTACCGTCGCTGCAGTGGTAGCAAGTTGAAACCAGATGCGCGAAGGAGAGTGCTGTGACACTTCGGACCGAGACCCGCAGCGGGGAGGATTCCGCGTTCGTCCTGTCCCGCGGCCTCGTCGCCCTGTTAGCCGTCGCCTGCGGGGCCGCGGTGGCCAACGTCTACTTCTCCCAGCCGCTGCTGGTGACCATCGGTCACGACCTCGGCATGAGCCCGGCGCTCGTCGGCAGCGTGGTCACCCTCACGCACGTCGGATACGGGCTGGGGCTCTTCTTCCTCGTGCCGCTGGGCGACGTGGCCGACCGCAGACGGCTCGTCGTAGCCCAACTGGCGCTCCTGGTAGCTGCGTTGGTAATGGTGGCCGCAGCCCGCACGGCGGCGGTCCTGCTCGCGGGCATGGCCGCGACGGGCCTTCTCGCGGTCGTCACGCAGACGTTGGTGGCCTTCGCGGCATCACTGGCCCCTCCCGCCGCGCGCGGACGGGTCGTCGGACTGGTCACCAGCGGAGTCGTCATCGGCATCCTGCTCGCCCGCACCGCATCCGGCCTCATGGCCGACCTCGCAGGCTGGCGCTCCGTCTACCTCGCCTCGGCGTCGGTCACCGCTCTGCTCGCCCTGGTCCTGTACCGCGTGCTGCCGCGCCACAGCGCCGCTCCGCCGACAACCTTGCGCTACGGACAGCTCCTTCGCTCCACGGTCGCCCTGTTCGCACGGGAACGCCTGCTGCGACTCCGAGCCTTGTTCTGCCTGCTGATCTTCGCCGCCTTCAGCACCCTGTGGAGCAGCGTCGCACTGCCGCTCAGCGAGGCCCCGTACTTCCTGTCCCACAGCGCGATCGGTGCGCTGGGGCTGGTCGGTGTCGCCGGCGCCCTGGCTGCGAACGCGGCGGGCCGCCTGAACGACCGCGGACTCTCCCGGCGGACCACCGGCATCGCCCTGGCGCTGCTCACCGCCTCATGGCTGCCGTTGGCCTTCGCGCGCCACTCGCTGTGGGCCTTGGTCGTCGGGGTGGTTCTCCTCGACCTCGCTGTGCAGGCGGTCCACGTCACCAACCAGACCCTGATCTACGCACTGCACCCGGACGCGGGCAGCCGCCTGATCGGCGGCTACATGGTCTTCTACTCGATCGGCAGCGCCACCGGTGCCATTGCTGCAACTTCCCTTTACGCGGTGGCCGGTTGGGGCGCGGTCTGCGCACTGGGTGCCGCGTTCAGCTGCCTGGGGCTCGTGGTGTGGGTGTTCACTCGGCGCAGCACCCCGGACCCTGCCGCCGAGTGACGCCGCGCGATGAAGCCGGGCGCCCCGCTGGCCTTGCAATGCAAGGCATAAGTTGAATCATGTATTGCTTTGCGTGGTTTTGATCTGGCATTACCTTCGTGATCATATGTGGGGCGTACATCGAGGGCGGCCGGTGGAGGCTGCCCCGACGCGCGCCGCCTTTCCCCGCTGACCACGGAGAAGGGTCGGCCCCTGCGGGGGAGCACGAGGCTCTCGGCCCCACCCCTCCGCCTGCCGCGTCCTGTGCCTGCAGAGAGAATTGGGGAGAGTTGAAGACAAAAGCAGTCAGATGGGTGACCGCCGTCGTCGCCACCGGCTTGATAGCCGCCATGGGGCCCGCGGACGCCTTCGCCGACGGACCGGGCCCGCAGGAGCGGGAGTGGGCCGGCGGCCGGACCGTCGAAGACCCCAAGGACACTCCGGCGAGCGGACTGGCCTATCAGTACGTGCTCCCCTTCTACCAGAAGCACGGGTTCTACCTGCAGGATGCCGCGCCTCCGCAGCGCATCGCCCCCGGCACCGAGCAGACCCTCAGCCTGGGCCGGGAGGACCAGGTGGCCGAGACCACCCAGACCGGCGTCGACGACGGCGGGACGGGCGAGTGGAAGGCCCGGGTGTTCGGGGGCCTGAAGATGGTGGCGAAGGCCGTGGGCAAGGACTTCGGCAAGGAAACCGGCGAGGCCCTCGTCGACGCGATCCTCCCGGACTTCAACACGTCCAGTATCGTCACGGACAAGACGGTCAAGTTCAACGTCACCAACACCATCAACGTGAACGCCAAGCGCGACATCGAAGCGCGCGCCGTCTACTACAAGCTCAAGACGGTCTCCGACACGTGGAAGCGGGAACGGGACCAGGACAAGCCGTCCCTCGTGCGCAGCGGACAGGTCACCGACGCCGTGGTCGGCATGGGCTGGATGCTGACCTGCAAGGACAGTGACGGCCGGGACTACATCTGCCAGCCGGGCAAGGACTTCGTGTCCAAGACCCGGATCCCTGCCCAGGAGAAGAAGTACCTGCCTCCCACCGGGGCCCCGGACCGCCTCAAGCACGAGGACACCGAGGTCGGGTTCTTCCTGTCCGGTGCCCGGGTGAGCATGGAGTACCCCGAGGAGTGCTCCGTGAGTGCGGACAGCGGCGGCAGCGTCACCAGGACCCAGGTCCAGGTCCGGTGCGCCGGGCCGAAGTACCAGGACGGCCCGAAGTTCAGCCACTACCGTGTCCAGTACTCCATCGGCAAGTCCGGTCCCGGGTTCTCCTGGGACAACAACTGGGGGTCAGGCGCACTGACTTCGGACACGGAAGTACAGCAGGACTACCCCAACGAGGCGGCGCTGCGCAACGTCCGGGCCTTCGCGGCGGACGGCCGGAAGCACGGTCTGGGCTTCACCGCCCTGAAGAACGACTCGATCCCGAGCCCGAAGCTCACCCTCAGGATCGTCCCGGTCACCACGGACTGCGCCGATCCGGACCAGGCGGGAGCCCTCGGCTGCCGCAACTCCCTCCAGGGCACGGCCTTCGAGAACGGCATCGACGGCGCGACCGCCGTTCCCGGGTCGGCGACCGACCTGTACTTCTTCAAGGGTGACGGCTACGTCCGGTACAACACCCGGACGGACACGGTCGACTCGTGGGGCAAGGACGGCAAGCTGCTGTCCCTGGCCGAGCTGTGGCCGGGCCTGAAGGGCACCGGCTTCGAGAACGGCATCGACGCCGTGGTGGAAGTCCCGGGCGCGGCGGACAACGCCGTCTACTTCTTCAAGGGCAGCAACTACCTGCGATACAACCTGAAGGAGAACAAGGCCGAGACATGGGGCGGCGACACCCCCGTCCTGCCGCTGGCCGAGCTGTGGCCGGGCCTGAAGGGCACAGGCTTCGAGAACGGCATCACCGCCGCGACCCCGGTCCCGGGCAGGACGGACGCCGTCTACCTCTTCAAGGGCGACCGCTACCTGCGGTACAACCTGACGGAGAACAAGGCCGAGACGTGGGACGGCAACACCCCCGTCCTCTCCCTCGCCGACCAGTGGCCGGGTCTGAAGGGCACCGGCTTCGAGAACGGGTTCACGGCCGCGTCCCCGGTCCCGGGTACGACGGATGCCGTCTACTTCTTCAAGGGTGACCGTTACCTGCGGTACAACGTGACGGAGAACAAGGCCGAGACGTGGGGCGGCGACAGCGCCGTCCTCTCCCTCGCCGACAAGTGGCCGGGACTGGCCGACGCACCCTGGCGCGACCGGAAGTCCTGACTCACCCCGGCTCACGGGAACCCGGCGAAGCATGCCGGCAGACGTTCCCCGAGCCCTCGTGAACCCCGGTCCTCCCAGCGGACAACAGCAGGGCCCTGCCGACGACTTGATCGGCAGGGCCCTGCTGCCGTTGGCGGCGGCCGACGCGTGGGAGGTATCCGGTCGGAGCGCCCGCAGGCCGTGAGTCAGCCGGTGGTGAGGTGGGCTGTGAAGAAGTCGGTGAGCTTGTCGACGGCGGGGTCGACGTACTGCTTCTTGTCGTAGAGGTCGACGTGGCTGGCGCCTTTGATCCAGTGGATCTCCTTGGGGCCGGTGGCGCGCTGGTGGGCCTCGACCGCCATCCAGGCGGTGACGGCGCGTTCGCCGATGATCTGGAGGATCGGGCGGGGGCCGATCGACGGGACGGCGAAGAAGGCGTCGTGGAGGGCCATTCTGTCGATGCTCTCCCAGGCCAGGGTCTTCGCGGAGCGCTCGTGCCGGCCCCGCGGGGTGCAGCAGTACTCGAAACCTTCGACGCCGTGCCGGCCACCGAGCGCGCGGGCCTGTTCGGCGGTCTCCGGGAACAGGGTCATCGTGCCCGGGTCCTCGCCGCGTGCGGCGGCACTGCGGGCCACTGCGGCGGCGTCCAACAGGGCCTGGAAGAGGGCAGGATCCTGGGTCCCGTCGGCGCCGAGACGGAACTGGCGGGCGGGCTCGGCGGTGGACACGGCGGCCACGGCCTTGATGCGGTGGTCGGTTCCGGTGGCGGCCAGCGAGTAGCTGCCGGAGGCGCAGATGCCCAGCAGCCCGATCCGGTCTGCGTCGACCGCGTCGAGGGCGGTGAGGTAGGAGACGGCGGCCTTGAAGTCCTCCACCCGCTGGGCGGGGTCCTCCAGGCCCCGCGGCAGACCACCGGATTCGCCCTGGTGAGCGGCGTCAAAGGCGAGGGCGACGAAACCGCGCTCGGCCATCAGCCGCGCGTACGTGCCGGAGGTCTGTTCCTTCACGCCGGTGCCGGGATGACCGACCACGAGCGCCGGCCGCGGACCCGACGCCGGTGTGTCGGGGATGTAGAGGTGGCCGGCGAGCGGGATGCCGGCGCTGTCGAAGCTGACGGTGGTCCTGGCCATGAGGCACTCTCCCTGAGACGGTGATGACGTGTCGTAACGCGCCCGCGCGGCGGACCCGGGGCGGGCGCACGCCCACGATTCACCGGCCTCCGCACGAGCGGGAGAGCCAGGTTTCTGCCTGGGAAGGAACTTGCCCCCTCACCCATGCGCCATGGCCACAGCGGCGCAATGACACTTGAGCGCATGACTTCACACTCCGACTCCCGGGCGCTGGGAGCCTTCCTCAAGGCCCGCCGGGCCCGGCTGACACCGCAGGAGTGCGGCCTCGCCGCGACGGACTCCGCCCGCAAAGTCGCCGGACTGCGCCGCGAGGAGGTCGCTCGACTCGCCGCCATCAGCGTGGACTACTACACACGGCTGGAACAGGGCCGTGTCCGGGCATCCGTACCCGTGCTCACCACCCTGGCCCGCGCCCTGCGCCTTGACGACGACCAGCAGAGATACCTCTACGAACTCGCCGGCCGAACCGACGCCCACCCAAGCCGCCGTCGCCCCGCCCAGCGCCTGCGTCCCGCCATGCGACGTCTGCTCGACCAGCTGACGCAGACCCCCGCGCTCGTCCTCGGCAGACACCTGGACATCCTGGCCTGGAACCCCGCCGCCATATCCCTCTACATCGACTTCGCCGCCGTCCAGGCCCGACAACGCAACTACATCCGGCTGCTGTTCACGGACCCGGTGATCCGGCAACTGCATCGGAACTGGGCCCACGACGCCCGCGAAGCCGTCGCCGCGCTGCGCATGGAGGCCGCAGCCGACCCCGACGATCCCGACCTCGCCCGGCTCGTCGGCGAACTGTCCCTCCAAGACGCCGACTTCCGCACCTGGTGGGCCGAGCACCGCGTCAACAGCACCAGTTACGGCACCAAGCACTACCGCCACCACCTGGTGGGCGACCTCACCCTCGATTGCGACACCTGGGCCAGTCCCGACGGCTCCGGACAGCGCCTGATGGTCCTGACCGCCGAACCCGGCAGCCCCTCCCACGACACCCTGTGCATCCTCACCTCGTGGGCGACCCGGCAACCGAGCACCGCCCCTGCCGACGACCGACGCTCATAACTCCCCCTTGGGGATACCCCCACCTCCACGTGGTGGCCCGCCGGATGGGCAACGGCAGTTGCATGCGGCGATCGTGTCGTGACCAGGTTTTCCGCTCACCTCGCGGCAACGGCCCGACACGCAGGTGCCGGGAGCCGACTGACCGTCAGGCATAGCGGAAGACCACCCGGAGAAGCACGAGGGGGAACAGTGGATCGTCCCATGGAGCGCGCTCTCGCGCGCCGCACGCTGCTGGCCGGTGCGGTGGCAGCCGGTGCGGGAGTCGCGTGGGGAACCGCGGGAACGGCTGCCGCCCACGGGCGGGAACAGCCCGTGGCACAAGGGGCGGTGGACGCCGGGGCGGCGCGCCTGAATCGGAGGCTGATCGAGCTGCGGCGGGACATCCACCGGCACCCCGAGGCGCCGGGCCATGAGCAGCGCACCGCCGGTGTGGTGGCCCGGGAGCTGCGGGCTGCCGGGCTGGCCGTCACCACCGGGGTGGGCGGCCACGGCGTCGTCGGCGTCCTGCGGGGCACACGTCCGGGCCGGACCGTCGCCTACCGGGCGGACATGGACGCGGTGCCGCCCAAGGACATCGTCGGCGGTGGCCCGGCACCGGCCCACCTGTGCGGGCACGACATCCACACCACGGTGGCCATCGGCGTCGCACAGGTCCTGGCGCGGCTGCGCCGGCAACTGGACGGAACGGTGGTCTTCCTCTTTCAACCTGCCGAGGAGACGTTGTCGGGAGCCCGTGCACTGATCGACGCGGGCGTGCTGGAGCGCACCCGCGTGGAGGAGGTCCACGCTCTGCACTGCGGGCCGTTCCCCGTCGGCCGGTTCGCCGTGACCCCGGGCTTCGGGATGCCGGGCCAGGACAAGGCGGAGGTGACGCTCTCCGGGCCCGACGCGCCCGATGCCGCGCGGCGACTGGCCGCCGAGATCGGCGCGCTCGCCACGGTGGCACTGCCGCAGACCCCCGCGGACCTGGAGAGGATCGTCGCCGACGCCCGGACGCCCAACGGGCCGCTGGCCCGGTTCGTGGCCGTCCGGGCCCAGGCACAGGAGGCCAAGGTGACGGTGGCTTACCGCTGTTGGCCGCAGGAGCGATACACCGAGGTACGCCAGAACATCCGCCGCCTGGTCACCTCGTACGCGGGGGCCGAGGTGAGCTTCCCTGCCGCCCCCTTCCCGGCCATGGTCTGTCCGGAGCGCGACGGCCGCGTGCTCGCCCACCACCTGCGTCGCACACTCGGGGGCGATGCCGTCACCGAACTCCGTGCCGCCTTCCCACCCTTCAGCGGCGAGGACTTCGCCCTCTACCTGGACCGTCTCCCCGGCACGTTCACCTTCCTCGGCGTCCGCGCCCCCGACGCCCCCATCACCACCAGCTACCCGCACTACCCCGACTTCGCCCCGGACGAGCGCGCCATCGGCCTCGGCGTACGGACAATGGCGGGCTGGATCGCGGAGCGGACCCATAGGTAACGGAGCCTGCCCGGCGGGCCCGACGACGCGGTTCTTCCTGGCCAGGACCGTGGGGGACACTGCAGATCATGATTGACGATCAGCCGCGCACCATCACGGTCATGGCCGACTACAGTTGCTATCCGCTCTGGATCCCCGACGTCTTCGACAACGTCTCACCGCACGATCCGTCCTTCGCTCTGACACCGGACCTGGCCGGGCGACTGGATGCCTGGGCCGCGGAATTCGACGGCATTCTGTGCTGGGACGACCCGGCATCGTCCGCGTTCCCGTCGGAGCAGGCCGAGGAGGCCTTCTACGAGACCGGTGAGGCACTCGCCCGGCAGCTCGCGGGAGAGCTCGGGCCTCGCTGGAAGGTCAGGTACCACGACGGCCGCATCGGGGCCAGACGCGACATCCCGTAATACGCACGGGTGGCATCCGGCGCCGTCACCGTAGTTCCTCCGCGTTCAGCAGAAGGCGCTCAGGTGCCGGTAGAGCTCCTTGTGTCCTTCCGAGTCGGGGTGCAGGCCGTCGACGAGCAGGTGGGGTTGGTCGCGGAGCGGTTCCCACATGTCGAGATAGTCGATGTGACGGTCCGCGCACCAGCTCTCCAGGGCCGCCCGCAGTGCGAGTGCCCGCGCCGTGGTGAAGCGGAGGCCCTCGTAGTCGCCGGTGCGTGTCTCGTCGAGCCAGGTCGGTCCGAGGACGACCATGCGCGCGTTGTGCCGCTGGGCTGTCGCCGCCAGGGAATCGAGGTGGCCCGCGATGTGCGCCAGTCCGTCCTGGTCGGTGTCCGACGCCGCGAGCGGCACGGCGGAGTCGTTGATCCCGGCGGCCACGACGAGCGTGTCGGGGTGACGGGGAGGCAGGAGCGAGGGGGTCTGCTCGCCGGCATCCGCCAGGGTGCTGCCGGGGATGGCGAGGTTGAAGACGCGGTGCTCGCTCTCGTTCGCCCCGATGTGGGCTGCCGCCAACTGCGCGGCCCAGCCGCCCTGGGGGTCGCAGCGCCCATAGGCGATGCTGTCGCCGACGATCACGATGCGCGCCGCCGAGCGAAGCGGCCTGGCGTCCAGATAGGCCCAGGCGGTCTCCCCTGAGGACAGGAGTACTCGCCGCCGGGCGTAGTCGGCGACCTCGTAGTCGTCGGCGGCGGCCAGTTCCTGGTCGCTCAGGCGCAGGACGGCGCCCTCGACCGTGCCGCCGAGCCTGCGCTCCAGCGTCAGGTGCACGTCCTGGCCGCTGGTGGCGATCACGGACTCGTCGGTGATGGCCAGGGGCCGGGTCGTGTATCCGGCCAGGGATGCCGCGGTCGTCGGTACGGTGCGCCCGAAGAGCGCGGTCTGGACGTGCTGGTCCAGCAGCGTGCCGAAGGAGAACAGGGTGTGGGGGCGGGACTCGGTCACCGTGAGCGCCGTGGCCTTTCGCTCGGAATGATCAACTCACTCTACTTTCCACGACGGCAGGCAGCGCCACAGCCCCGACTCCCGCAAGGGCCTGCGCAAGAGGCCACTTGGACAGGGAAAACGCAACTTCGACACAGCCCGCAGAGGTGGCTACCTTCACCTGGCGTTCGGCGGTCGCCCACGGCCGGACAGGGGTTTCTTCATGCTCAGCCACCCGCCACGGGACGAGTTCGTCACGCCCCACGAACCCTCGCCCTCATGAATGAGCCACCGCACCGGGTCCACACCAGGCACCCCGACCAGGGAGAGACGCATGCCCCATCTTGCTCTGTACACGTTCAGCGTCCTGAAGTCACCTCTCGCCGATCCCGCACCTCTCACGCGCGAGTTCTACGACATCGGTGAGGCCGTCTACCGGAAGATCAGCCAGCACCCCGGATACGTCGCTCATGCTGTAGCGGCAGATGGTGACCGGGCCTCACACTTCGCGTTGGACTGGGGTGCATGGGGAGAGTTCGCCGTACCGGCCTGGTACGGCAAGGGCCGTACGGTGGAAAGCATCGCACTGGCCGCGACCCTCTCTCTCTGGACCGACCTGCGCCCCGCCTTCGACGCCATCTACACCGGTCTGCACCGTGCGGCGCTGAACAGGCGTTACGACTGGTTCGAGAGGACGGAACACCCGAATTACGTGTTCTGGTGGGTCCCCGACGGCGTGATACCCACCTGGCAGGACGGGGTTTCCAGGCTGGAGCACCTCCAGGACCGCGGCTCCACGCCGCACGCCTTCACCTTCCACCACTCGTTCGCCCCGGACGGAACTCCGACCAGGATCAAAGGCATCGGGCCGAAGAGCGACCAGGTTCGCTGACAAGGAAGCCTGAACGACTGGGTTCGCAGAGGCGTCCACCAACCCCGGCACGCACGGCTGCGTGACCGTCTCGCCAACCGGCGGGCGCAGCAGGGGCGGTGGACGCCGTCGCGCGGAATCAGGGTGTGCCGGGCACCGTCCACTGCTGGGTGCGCGCGCCGGTGCAGTCGCGGATCTGCAGCGCGGTGCCGTCGGCGGTGGACGGCGCGGTCAGGCAGCGGCCGGACGCCGGGTTGCGCAGGCCGCTGCCGGAGCGGACCCACTGCTGGTTGGCGCCGCCGGTGCAGTCGTAGACCAGGACCGGGGTGCCGTTGCCGGTGCCGCTCTCCGCGACGTCCAGGCACATGCTGCTCTTCATCAGGTGCAGGGCCTTGTCCTTGCCGAGGACCCACTGCTGGTTGTCGTTGCCGGTCGGCCGGGCCAGGACGGCGGGTCTGCCGGTGGTCCCACTGGTGCCGGTGACGGCCTTGCCACCGGGCTCGGTGACGGGGCCGCGCACCGAGTTGCCCAGGGCGTTGCTCTGTACGCTGCCGGTGCTGTTGACGTCGATGCGGCTCGCGTTCGGGCAGCTCGTACTCGCGCTGGTACCGGAGATCTTGGCCTTGACCTTGCCGTCGTCGCCCTCGGGCAGGCCGAAGCGCGCCTGGGAGTAGGGCTGGTCGCTGCAGGAGGCCCGGGAGTCGCTCCACTCGAAGTACTCGGTCCAGTCGACCATTCCGTCGGGTGCTATCCGGTCCGAGGCGGCGCGGATGCTGCCGAGTTTGAAGGAGTTGCCGGTGGTCTCGTCGGTCACCGTGACGCCGAACCAGCGGTTGCCCTGGTGGGCGACCCGGGTGCGGTAGGTGTGTCCCTGCTGCCAGTCGTAGGCGATGCGGCAGCTCTTGCCCTCGCCCTCGCCGCCGAAGTCCACGCAATAGCTGCCGGCGGATCCCGGCTTCGCCTCCGTCGCGTCCCAGACGGAGAACAGGAACATGCGCTTCTCACCCGGGCCGTTCGCCTGCATCCCGGTGTAGGCGCCGTTGCCCTTGGTGAAGCCGAACTGATGGCTCCAGAAGACGTTGGCGGCCCGGCCGGGGTCCTTGGTGACCGTGGTGCGGAAGGTGACGTTCGACAGGCCGTTGGCGCTGCCGGGGAAGCTGTAGTTGGTGTACGAGCCGGGGGTGTCGGACGCGGCTGCGGGGCCGGCCGTGGCGACGGCGGTGCCCGTCACGGAGGCGAGGACCGTGGCCGCGGCGATCCAGCGGCGCAGGACCGCCGGTCGGGTCGGTGAAATCATGGGGGGTCTTTCATGGGTGGGGGACGGGGGAGCCTGTTCGGCCTGGTGATCATAAAGACGAAAGTCCCTTGTGCGAAAAGGCTGTTGCGGGTTATCCGCAAAGTGGCAGGTCCGGCAACATCGGCCGACCAGGACGCGGCTGCGGCCGCTCGATGACCCGGGCCGCCGCGCGCTGATCCGGCCTGGTCCGTGAGAGAGGGCCGCCGAGTGGGATCGGCGGGTGGGCTCGCCGAGTGGCGTTCAGCGGCACAGGGTGCGCAGGGCGGTGAGGCAGTCCGCGGCCCGGCGCTGTGCGTCGGTGTCGGTGCTGGCCCAGGCGATCCGGGCGTCCGGCCGGATGAGGACGGCGGTGACGTCCCGCCAGATCGGATGCGCCGCCTTGGAGTCGACGGTTCCTGCCCGCTGCTCCAGGCCGTCCGCGGGGCACGGTGTCCGCGTCCCGTCGAGGTCCAGCAGGAGTGGTCGGCCGTGGTGCATCAACGGGTGGGCGGTGGGTACGCCGGCTGTGTCCAGGGCGAGGCCGGCCAGTCGGGTGCCGTTCAGCGGGTGCGCGCCGGGTGGGGTGTCGGCGGGGAGCGGGTCGTCGAATCCGGCGATCCGGCGGGCCCACTGGCGGTTGGTCTGCGGTTCGTCGAGCGCGGCGGACCAGACCTCGCGCAGCGCGATCTGCTCCGGGCTCGCCGCCGCGAACAGGGCGAGCTGTGCACGGGTGTTGTCGATGACGGCGCGGGCGGCCGGCCGGCGCTCCGTGTCGTAGCTGTCGAGCAGTCCGTCGGGTGCCCGGCCCTGGAGGGTGGCGGCCAGCTTCCAGCCCAGGTTGGTGGCGTCCTGGATGCCGAGGTTCATGCCCTGCCCGCCGGCCGGGAAGAACATGTGCGCCGCGTCCCCGGCCACCAGCACCCGTCCGGCCCGGTACCGCGCGGCCTGGCGGGTGGCATTGCCGTAGCGCGAGAGCCACCGGGGGTTGCGCATGCCCAGGTCCCGCCCCAGCAGCGTGCGGGTCTGCTCGCGCACCTCCTCCAGGGTCAGCGGTTCGGCGGTGCCGTGGTGCATGGTGGCCGTGGACAGGCCCGCCAGCCGGTGGACGCCGTCGCCGATCGGGGCCGCCAGGAACGAACCGGCCGGTCCGGTGGCGGCGAGCGGTGCGGCGGGCGGTGCGGCGGGCGGATCGTCGAGTTCGACGTCGGCGAGCCACCCGGTCAGGGTGGTGTCCTGACCGGGGAAGCCGATGCCGGCCGCTTGGCGCACCGTGCTGCGGGTGCCGTCGCAGCCCACCACCCAGCGGGCCTGCACGGTCCGATGGGTGCCGCCGGCCCGGATCACCACCTCGACGGCGTCCGGCCCCTGGGTGAGCGAGACGACCTCCTCCCCGCGCAGCACTCGGGCGCCCACGGCGACCGCGTGCTCCTCCAGGAGCTGTTCGGTGACGGACTGGCCGAGCGCCAGCATGAAGGGGTGCACCGCCCCGACCGTGGAGAAGTCCAGCCGGGTGGTCGCCGCGCCGAAGTGGCCGGTCGGCACCGGGGTGCCGCGTTCGATGAAACGCTCCGCGAGACCGCGGGTGGCGAAGGTTTCCAGCGTGCCGGCCTGCATGCCGACCGCGCGCGAGCGTCCGTCCGGTACCGCCCGGCGTTCCACGACGGTCACCTCCACCCCGTGCAGGCGCAACTCCGCGGCGAGCCAGAGCCCCACCGGGCCGGCCCCGGCGATGAGCACATCGAGCACGACAATCACTTCCTCTCACTTTTCGGATGATGCGCCGTGACGGCGGCGCGCCGATGCACTGGGACCGGCGCGGCCGCGTGGCGTCAGGTGGGCAATGCGGGCGATGCGGCTCAGCGGGCGCTGCCGAGGTTCCGGTCGGCGTCGGCGCCTTCGAGCATGAGGGTGGTCTCCTCGATGCGGCGGAAGCGGCCGTCGGGGGCGAACTCGCCGAAGAGGTAGACCTCCATGCGGACGACGGAGCCGTCGGTCTTGACGACCTCCATCGTGTGGCGGTCGGCGTAGCGGTCGCCGGACGAGAGCTCGTCGTGCACCTCGACCGAGCCGCCGGCGACGACCGTGCGCAGGTGGGCGATGTGAGCGAGGAATTCGGTGCGGTCCGCCCAGCTTCCGTCGGTGCGCTGGCGGTAGTCGGGGGCGAAGTGCCGGTCGGCGGCCTCGTCGAGGCCGAGGCCCGGGGTGAGGAGCAGGTCGGTGAGGGCGGCGCGGACGTCGGTGCGGTTCATGGGGATTCCTTCGGTCGGGTGCGGGAGTGGCCCGCTGTACATCGATCGGAGATGCGTGCCTGAAGCACGCTTATGACTGTACAGGAAAAGCGTGCGGCGCGCACGCTAATCTGGAGGGGTGAAGAACTCGACCGGACACGACATCGCCGATGCGCTGGGCCTGCTCCTGCGGCGGAGCACGCGCGCCCACCTCTACACCCGGCTGACCGAGGGGCTGGGGGAAGCAGTCGACGACCTCACGTACCCGGTCCTCAGCGGCCTGGCCCGGACCGGAGCGTGCAGCGCCGCCGACCTGGGCCGCGAGATCGGACTCGACCGCACCACCGTGAC
Source organism: Streptomyces sp. AM25 (assembly GCF_058146165.1). NCBI lineage: Bacteria > Bacillati > Actinomycetota > Actinomycetes > Kitasatosporales > Streptomycetaceae > Streptomyces > Streptomyces sp. AM25. Next base: position 159,402 of record NZ_JBKIWN010000012.1, read on the forward strand.
CCGCCGCGCCGACCGGCTGGAACGGGCCGGCCTGCTCCAGCGCCAGCCCGACCCGGCCGACGGCCGCGCGACCCTCCTCGCGCTCACCGAGCAGGGCCACCACATCGTGTCGGTCACCAGACACCGCCTGGCGGCCGGCATCGAATCCTCGCTCGCCACTTGGCCCCAAGAGGACGCCCAGGCCTTCGCACGCCAGCTGCGCCGCTTCGTCGACGAGGGACCGTTCGGCGCCGAACGCCACTGACGGCCACACTCTGGCCCCGCCTGTCAGCCCCCGTCCGTCGGTCCGGCCGTGATGGCCGCAGGCGCGGAGACGCTCAGTGCGGAAGCACCCAGCCCGGTGCCCAGGTCCCGGCGGCGTCGTGATCGGCCGCTGTGGCGGTGAGGTGGGCGCGGAGGGTGGCCAGCGCCGGGTGGGGGTTGTCGCGGTGCCACAGGAGCGAATGCGGGTAGACGGGCGTCGGGTCGGTCACCGGGATACGGCGCAGGTCGTGGCCGGCGGGCCAGACGAGGCGGGTGTACTCGCTCATGAAGGTGGCCAGGGCCGGGGTGTCGGCGACGGTGTCGAGGAGCGCGTCGGAGCCGAAGTTGGGGCCGGTCGCCTCGATGGTGAGGCCGAACTCCGCGACGAGGTCGTCGTAGTAGGCGGCCCACTCGCTGCCGGGGACGATGCCGGGCATCCAGATCCGGTGCTCGGCGAGTTGAGCAAGGCGCACCGACCGGGCGCCCACCAGCGCGTGGGCGGGGCCGGTGAGGAGCTGGAGCGGTTCGTCGAGCACCCGGACGGACTCGATGTCCTCGGGAAGGGGCCGGCCGGGCGCGGCGACGGCGCGGAAGGACGCGTCGATCGCACCGGATCGGATGGAGGCGACGGCCGTCTCGATGTCGAGCAGCATCAGCACGTCGAGGCCGGTCTCGGGGTACGCGTGGTGGAAGCCGCGCATCAGGCCCGATGCCGCGCCGCGCGAGTTGATCACGTCGACGCGCAGCGGGCGGCGGCCGGTGCGCACGGAGGCGACCGCGCGCTCGGCGGCGCGCAGCAGATCGCGCGCGTGGGGCAGGAACGCCTGCCCGTCGATGGTGAGCTCGGCGCCGCGCGGTGTGCGGGTGAACAGCCGCACGCCGAGGTCGCGCTCCAGCGCGGCGATGCGCTTGGAGACGGCCTGCTGGGTGATCGACAGGTCGGCGGCGGCCTTCTGGAACTGGCCCGCTTCCGCGACGGCGGCGAAGGTGCGTACGGCTTCGAGATCCACGCCGATCCACCTTAGTGAACAACTGACGGTTGTGGAGAGACGGCGAGGCGGTTGTTTGACCTGTGGTTGTGCTGCTCGCTTAGCTCTCATCGGTCAACGTCGGTTTGTTCGAGTGGGACGTCGAGGGGGCGCGCTGAGCATGAGGGGCAGGAGAGCGTTGGGCCGGCAGTTCGGCTGGCTGTGGGCGGCGTACGCGGTCAGCGCCTACGGGTCCGGGCTGGGGTTCGGGGCCCTACCGCTGATCGCCGTGCTGGTGTTGCACGCCGGTCCCGTCGAGGTGTCCGCACTGTCCGCGGTGGGGCCGGCGGTGGGCGCGCTGATCGCGGTACCGCTCGCGCCATGGGTGGAGTTCCGGCGCAAGCGCCCGGTCATGATCGCGATGGACCTGACCCGGTTCGCGGCCATGGCGACGATCCCGGTCGCCTACGCCTTCGGCCGACTCGCTTTCGTCCAACTGCTCGTGGTCTCGGCCGTGGTCGCCACGGCCAAGATCGCGTTCAATGCGGCCAGTGGCGCCTGCCTCAAGGCCCTCGTCCGGCCAGAGGACCTGCTCGTGGCCAACGCGCGGTTCGAGTCCACGAACTGGAGCTCCATCGCGGTCGGGCCACCACTGGGCGGGGCGGCGATCGGCCTGTTCGGACCGGTCACCACCGTGGTGGCCGACGCGCTCAGCTACCTGCTCTCCGCGCTGGGCGTCACCGCGATCCGCGGCCGGGAGGAAGCCCCGAAGGCGAGCGACGAGAACCCGGTCCGCACGGGCGCACTCCTCGACGGCTGGCGGCACATCATGGGCGATCCCGGCCTGCGGGCGCTCTACCTCAACAACATGCTCGTCTCCGGCCTGATCATGGCCACCGAGCCGCTGCTCGCGGTGCTCCTCCTGCGCCAACTCGGCTTCCCGCCCTGGCAGTACGCCCTCGCCTTCGCCGCCCCCTGCCTCGGCGGACTCATCGGCTCCCGGCTGGCCCACCGTGTCGTGGCCCGCTACGGACGGCACCGGGTCTTCCGGACCGTCGGCACCCTGCGCGCCGTCTGGCTGATCGGCCTGGTCTTCATCCGTCCCGGCGTCGTCGGCCTCGTCACCGTGATGGCCGTCGAGCTGGCGATCATCATCAACATGAGCCTGTACACCCCGGTGCTCGCCACCTACCGGCTCGAACGCACGCCCGAACACCTCGTCGCCCGCACTTTGACGGCCTGGGCGATCGGCCAGCAGACGTCCATCGCCCTGTGCACCGCGCTCGGTGGGCTGCTCGCGGACATCACCAGCCCACGCACCACTCTCACGGCCGCGGGACTGCTCATCCTGGCCACCCCGCTTCTGCTGCCCCGACGCGACCAAGTGCCGCGGCACGAGCCGGAACCGTCCTTCAGTCACTCATGACACGCCACAACGTTCCGCCACCGCAGCGCGCAGACCACAGTCGGTCCGCCAGTGCGCATCCGCGCCGACCGGGCACACCACCAGCACCAGCGGCGCAGTCCTGTCCACCGCCATCGACGCGGCCGACCGCGACTGCCGGCTCCATGTCCTGTCCGACGGCGTCGCCGACCCGTCCTCCGAAGCCCACACGCCCTGCTCCATCACGTCCTCCCTTCACGCGCCCACGTGATCGACACCGCCGAACTGCCCGCTCTGCTCCGGGCCGACTGACCGGAACCACGCACCGACCCCACCCTCGGCTGCCGTGCTCGGCCCCAGCGCTGCGCGAACGTGGCTTGTGACATAGCGGCCTGCTTGCTCTCGCAACTCCCCGGGAGGACTGTCGGAAGTCTGTCGGCGACGGCCGTGATCTGTCGGCAGCATGTCGGCGGAGGTTGCGACCTTGGGCGAGTTGGTGCTTGCTCCCCATGAGCATGCTGCCCCTGAACGCAAGGAGCCTGTCGCGTGTCTTCCGCACCCCAGAGCCGACCGTGGGACGTTCACCGGCTGCCGTCTGCCGAGGGCAGGGTCTTCCTGGTCACCGGGGGCAATGCCGGGATCGGCTACTTCGTCGCGGAGCAGCTGGCCGCCACCGGCGCCGTCGTCGTGCTCGGCAGCCGGGACGCCTCGAAGGCCGACGCCGCCATTGCCTCGATCCGCTCGCGCGTCTCCGACGCGCACGTGCGGCACCTTCAACTGGACCTCGCCGACCTGTCGTCCCTGAAGGCCGCTGCGGACAGGCTGGACCTCGATCATCTCGACGCGGTGGTCCACAACGCAGGGGTCGCGCTCGACGACCCGCCGCGTCGGGAGACCGGGGACGGCCATGAGTTGATGTTCGGCACCAACCACCTCGGCCACTTCGCGCTCACCCAGTGGCTGGCCCCCCTGCTGTCCACGGCGCCGGCGGGCCGCATTGTGACAGTGGGAAGCTTCGCGGCACGGTCCGAGCGACTGGACCTGGACGATCTGCAGTCCACCCGGGACTACCGGCCCAAGCGCACCTACGGCCGATCGAAGCTGGCGCAGATGTGCTTCGGCTTCGAACTCGACCGTCGCCTGCGCGCGGTCGGCAGTACGGTGCTCAGTGTGGTGGCCCACCCCGGTGGGGCCCTGGACTCCCTCACCCCGTCCCGCCCGCCGGTACGCGTGACAACCGCCGGTGAGCGGCTGCGTGCCTTGCCCGCCGGGCTCTTGGTGCAGGGCAAGCACGCCGGAGCATGGCCCGTCGTGAGAGCCGTCCTCGACCCGGGGGTACAGGGAGGGCAGTTGTGGGGGCCGAGGGTCTTCGGCTTGCGTGGCACACCACGGCGGGAGCCCGTCCCCTCTCATATGACCGACCCGGCCGTCGCCGCTCGACTATGGGCCGCCAGTGGTGAGTTGGCCGGCACCGATCCGCACCTCGGCTTCCGGTAGGTACGGAAGACGCCCTCAGGGTCCGTCAGCCCGCTTACCGCGCCCCCCATCGCCCGCGATGCGCCCGGTATCAATGTTCTGACGATGGTTGCCGTACAGGATGCGCCAGAGGTTTCACGACTGCACGGAAGGCAGCGGCGTTTGCGCAGATCAGACGCCTTGGGAAGCGCGAGGAAGAGCACTGACAACTACCGTGCGGAGACTCTCCCAGCGTTGATGCCATGGAGTTGGAGTTGGGGGTGGAGCGGACGATGGAGCCGAGGTTCAGCACGGCGGTGTCCGCTGCGCCGGCGTCAGGTGGAGGCCGTCGGCCGGTGGCCGACGCGTCCGCGCCTGGCCGCTCTCAGCCCTGCCGGTCGCCCTTGCGACGCCGTACCCGTCGGGCGATCAGCACCGCAGCGACCGCGCCCACGGCGACGAGCAGATACAGCTCGGCGCGTTCGACGGCCGGGTAGAGGGTGTTCAGGTGCTGCCCGGCGAAGTAGCCCAGGGTGACCCAGACGCCGACCCACAGAGCGGCCCCCAGGGCGTTGAAGGCGAGGAAGCGGCGCCAGGGCATCTCGCTCATCCCGGCCACGATGCCGTTGATCTGGCGCAGGCCCTCGACGAACCGCGCCACCGTGACGACCTTGCCGCCGTGCCGCTCGAAGAACGCCTGGGCCTTGTGCAGGCGCTCCTCGGTGAGGAAGACGTAGCGGCCGTAGCGGACCACCAGCGGGTGGCCGCCGAAGCGGCCGATGGCGTAGCCGATGTTGTCCCCCAGGACGGCGGCGGAGAAGGCGATGCAGGCGACCGCCACGACGTTCAGCCGCCCTGCTCCCGCGTAGACCGCGGCCGCGACCATCACGGTCTCGCCGGGGAGGGGAACCCCGAAGTCCTCGATGAACACCAGGACCGCGACGGCCAGATAGCCCCAGTGGTCCAGGACCGGGGCGAGGTCGCTGAGGAAGCCGGGCAGGGGCGGAGGGGCTGACGCCATGAAGGGACTTCCTCGGGCCGGAGGGTCGGCGGATGCGTCGTGGAGGAGTATCCCGTACCTCGCGGGCACCGGGCGGGCGGTAACGGCGGGCTTGAGGCTGTTCCGCTTGCAAGAAGCCCCGTCCCCTGCCGGCACGGGCCGCAGCGGGCGCGGGCATGGGCGGGCCCGGCCGAGCCCCTCCCGGGCCGGTCTCACACGATGGCGGCCCAGATGATGACGGTGACGGCGAAGAACAGCACCAGGACGCCGATGACGATGACCGGCCCCTTGCCCCAGCCGCGCGAGAGGTCGTCACGCGGGCCTGTGCCGCCGGTGCTGTCCTCGCCGGGCGGGGTCTCGCCGGGCGGCACACCGCCGCCGGGCTCCAGACCGGGAGTGCGCTCGGGATCGGGATCATGGAACGAAGGCATGGTGACGCCCCGCTTTCTCGGCCCGGGCCGGTACGGACCCGGATCGGCCGGCGGACGAGGGCCCGGACTCCGACGGTCGGCGCCCCTCCGGTTCCAGGGTGCCTCTCGGCCGGGCGCCGTGCAGTTCGTGAGGAAGGCCAGTACTCCGTTTACCGACGATGACGAGGTCGTGGTCGAGGCGGACGGCGTCGCGGGGAGCAGCCGGGCCGGGGCGTTGCGGGCCCGTACCCGGCGCAGCGGGGAGGCGCTTCGGCGCAGGGCGGCCGGCACCGCCCCGGCCCCGGCTGCTCCCGGACCCGGCCGGCGCGGGGGTCGCCGGCCGGGGGTCTCTTCGCCGTGGTGTGGAGTGCCACAGGGTTACGCGTGACCGGTAGTGGGCCGGGGAAACGCGGTTTCCCGGATTTCTGCTCCACGGACGGATGGGCTACGCCTCCCGCAGCCGGTGCCGTGGTTTGACCGGCGGCCCCGCCGGGATACCCATGGCGCATGATCCCCTCTCAGGTCGACGACACGCTGCCGGAACTGGTCCCCTTCCTGCACGCCGTGCAGGCGCGCAGGCCCGACGACGGCACGTGGTGCGAGGCGTGGACGGTCCGTGACATCGTGGCCCACCAGGCGGGCACCGCCGAGGAACTGGCCCGGGTGCTCCAGGCATTCCTCGCCGGGACACCGGTGGAGACCAGGGGCTTCGAACGCGAGGCCCCCTACCGGCGGTTGTCCGACTCCGAGCTCTGGACGGCGTTGCTGAGCCGCTGCGAACAGCTCACGGAGATCGCCGCGGCCGCTGCGCAGGACCTGTCGCCGGACACGGAGGTGAGCTGGACCGGTCGGACCGTGAAGGTCCCGTTCTTCGCGGAACACCTGCGGGAGGAACTGATCCTGCACCGCTGGGACTTGACCGGTGACGACCGCACGGCCGTGCAGGCGCTCGACGAGCCGTGGATGACGGAGCACAGCGTGGTGTCCGTCGGCCGGCCGCTGCTGGCCCGCGGCAGTGCCGGTCTGGACCTCGGGCCCGACGGACGGGTCGAGGGCCGCCTGCGCACGCCGGGCACGGACGACGTCGTGGTGACCGCGGACGCCGACGGCACCAGCATCCGGCTCGCCGCCCCGGAGGGCCCGGCCACGGTCGAGAGCGATGCGGCCGTGCGCGTCCTGCTGCTGTGGGGACGGCGTCCCGCGGACCCGTCGCGCTGGCACAGCACCGCCGGACCCGAGACCCTGCGCAGGGTACGCACCCTGCTGAGCGGCTACTGAGGGAGACGCGGCCCGTTCAGCGGGTGCCCGGCTTCGGTGCGTCCTTGGCCAGACGAAGGCGACTGCCGCGGCAATGGCGGCCGACGTGACGTTCATGGCTCGCCTTCCTCAACAAATATGCATGCTAGGTTCGCATTTCAGAGGAGTGATGACACCCGATGGCACACACGCACAGCGCCCCGGTTCCGCAGCAGCTCTGCGACATCGAGGCGCTCACCGCCCGGCCCCCCGCGCCGGCCGGAGCCCTGTGGCGGCTGGCGGAGCCGGGCAGGCAGCTCGACGCCAACCTTGTCCGCCTCCCGCCCGGCAAGCACGTCGACACCCACGTCGAGCCGGACCTGGACGTCCTGCTCGTCGTCACCGCCGGTGACGGAACCCTCGGCACAGCTCTCGGCCCGCAGCCACTCGCCGAGGGGAGCCTCATCTGGCTTCCCCACGGCTCCTCCCGCAGCATCACGGCAGGAGACGACGGCATCGCGTACCTCACCGTCCACTGCCGCCGGCCCGGAATGCAGATCCGGACTCCGTCCGCGCAGTGAACGGCGGCTCCGGTGGGTGGTTCCGCCCGGGCCCCGCGCCGGTGCGCCTGTGCCGCGTCAGCCGACGCGGACGGTGCGTCCGCTGATCCGCGCCGGAACGATGCGGATCCACAGGCTCCGTACCCCACCGGCCCACGGCTCCGCCCCCGGCCGTTCCGACAGGGCCCGGACCGCGTCGGGATCGGTCACGTGATCGGCGCTCCCGCTCACGAGGACGCTCCAGCCGTTCCTCAGCCGTTCGTCGATGTGGTCGGTCTCGAAGGCCAGTTGGTCCCCGGCGGGCGCAGCCGCCGCACCGTCGGGATCCGTGCGGTAGACGATGGTGTGCGCGTCGACCAGGAAGTTGACGGGCAGCACCACGGGGCCGGAGCCGGCCGACAGGCCCAGGCGGCCGATGCCGTGCGTGCCGAGCCTGTTCCAGCACTCGCGTTCCGAGAGCTGCATGAGGACCGGACGGAGCGCTGCCGGTGACTGGCCCGGCGCGGCGTCGTGGCGGCCCTCCACCAGGTCCTCGTAGGGCATCTTCAGCGTGGCGGCCAGCCGCATGAGGGCGGCGGGGTCGAAGTCGCTGCCCAGCGCCTCCAGATGGCGCAGGTACGCGACGGACATACCGGCGCGCTCGGCCGCCTCTTCCCGCGTCATCCCGAGCTGCTCGCGTCGCAGCGCGGCACGGGCGGCCATGCTGTCGCCGCGGGACGACGCACCGGCCGGACCGCCGGGTTGCCCCTCTTCGCCGTGCACGGCCGCTCCTCCGCCGCTCGCCCGTCAGTGACGCCCTCGGGCCGCGTCGTCGCCACGGCCCGGTCGCTCACCTTCCAGACGATCAGACGGAGCGGCGTCGTGCCAGCGCTGGTCGGCCGTTCAGCGGGACGTCAGGCGTGCGGCGGCTCCGGGATCCCGGGCCCGGCCGCGGGCCGCGGGCGTGGTGAGCCGGAGCTCGACGTTCACGACGCCGTCCATGCTGGAGCGCGGTCCCGCTCCTTCTCCCGAAGTCCTCGGTACCCGATTCCGGTCCGGCGGGCCGGGTCCGTCCTGGAACGAGCCGGTCGGCCCGGGCCGGAGGACCCCCAGATTCCGGCTCTACGCCGACTTCGAGCGCAAGGAGTGTCCTTCAGGCCGCCGGTGGTGTGCGGGGGCCCGAAGAGCGCAGTACGGCAAGGCGGTGTTGGTACTCCTCCTCGTCGATCTCACTGCGGGCGAAGCGCTCGGCCAGGATCTGTTCGGGCGTGGGCGCCGGGGGAGCGGGAGGAGCGGGTGCACGAGGGTGTTCGTGGTGTCGGCCGAGCGTGCGGAAGAGCAGCACAAGGACGGTGATGATCAGCGCCCAGAAGAGGATCATGCCGATCGACATGGCGATCCAGCCCCAGCCACCGCCCGGGTGGCCGTACCAGTACATCATCGCCTGTCACCTCCAGGCCGGGTCGGTACGGGTTCTCCTGTTACCACTGTCCCTCGGGGACGGCTGCGCCGCGGGGGGCCGGCCGGTACCACGTTCCCGATCCGCACGGCTCCGCCGCCTTCGGGCAAGGGGTGCACGGCCGTCACCCTGGGCCTGGTACAGCGCTGCCTCACCGGACCGGAGGCCCGCGAGGACGCCCTCCGGATCGGCTCGGTGGACCTCCCCGGACTCTCCGGGTTCGGCTTCACGATCCGCCACCGCGGCCACTGGGGGGTCGGGGTCCGCCCGTGCGGCGACCAACTGACCGTCGGCGTGCCGGACTCGGAGGAGTCCGTACTGAGGATCGTGTCGCAAGGCCGTACGGTCACCGTCCCGCCGGGGGAGACCGGCACGTGGGCGCTGCAGTGGGACGGTCGCTGATCCGGCCTTCCGTGCGGCGCCCGGCCCTCGAGGCGCGCCGTCGGAGCGCATATCCGATTCCGGTATCGTGCCCCGATTGCGACGCGGCGAAGGCCGCGCGCGGAGGGAAGGGCACGGAGTGACCTCGTACAGGAACAAGCTCGTCAGCGGTCTGGTGCTGCTGGTCGTGCTGATAGGGCTGGGCTTCGCCGCGAAGACCTCGGCGATGACCCGCGCGGACATCTCGACGAACGAAGAGGTGGCGGCCTGGCGTGACGGAGCCCTGACCGCGCTGGCCAAGGTGGCCACGCACGCGGCTTCGTCCACGGTGGGTGTGGCCCTCGCCCTGCTGATCCCCGTGGTGCTCTGGCTGCTGCGCCGGCGTCGGGACGCGGTGCGGACGCTGCTGGCGATGGGCGGCGCGCTGGCCGTCGCCTTCGTGGTGAAGGTCGCGGTGTCCGAGCACCGGCCCCCGAACCGGCTGTGGGTGATCCCTCCGGACAACGCGCAGAGCTTTCCCAGCGGCCACACCACGGTCGCCGCGGCCTTCGTCCTGGCCGTGGTGATGCTGGTGCACGGCCGGCTGCGGGTCCTGGTGGCGCTCGCCGGTGTCGCCCTCACGGCGGCGGTGGCCTTCGCCCGCGTCTACCTGGGCGTCCACTATGTGCCCGACGTGATCGGCGGCGCGATCAGTGCCGTGGTCGCGGCCGTGCTGGCGTGCGCCATCGTGAACATGCCGCCCGTACGGAACCGCCTGGACGCGCTGGAGGGTGCGTCCAGGGGCCGGGGCCGCCACGCCGGGCGCCGCGGCTGACAGCGGGCGGGGCGAACCCCCTGCTGTGAACCGGTGTTGTCCCTGCCGGTGGCGCCCGCCGCCGGGCAGGGGCAGCACAGCGGTGGGGCCAGGTGATCCGACAGTCGGGAGTCCCCCTGGCCTCGCTCTCAGACGCCTGCTGCCACCGCGACGCCCAGCCCCAGCAGGACGAGGCCGGTGGTCACGCGGAGTCCCCGCAGGACTGCCGGGCGCGACACCAGGGAGCGTCCGCGGCCGACGGCCCAGGTGAGCAACGTGTACCAGGAGGCGCTGACGAGCGCCCACAAAGCTCCCAGGGCCACGGTCGACAGGAACACCGGGCCTTTTGCTGTCACGAACTGGGGGAGCACCGAGACGGCGAACACGCCGGCCTTCGGGTTGCCGAGGTTGGTGCTCAGGCCGGTGAGGTACCCGCCTGCGAACCCGGTGCGGCGCCCGCCCTCATCGTGCGGACGGGTGGAGACGGTGGTGAGCGCGGTCCGCAGCGTGTTCACCCCGAGGAACATCAGCACGATGCCGCCGGCGATCCGGAGTATCGCGTAGGCGTGCGGGTTGGCCAGCAGAACGGCGGACAGCCCGGCCGCGGCGGCCGTGGACCACAGCAGGAAGCCGGTTGCGTTGCCCGCGAGTGTGCCCCTGAGCGTATGCCGGCCGCCTTCCAGAACCTGCCGGATCATCAGGGCTTGACTGGCGCCGGGCAGCATGGCCAGCAGCAGGGTGGTGGCGATGAAAACGGGCACGTGCGTGGGCATGGGAAAGGGACCCTTCCGGGGATTGCGGTCGATGGATGCACCACCAGGCTTCCTCTCCCGCACCCCTAAGAGAAGTTAAAAGAGAAGGGTGCAGCGTTAGGATTGTTGAATGGTGATGGATCCGGGACAGCTGCGGCTTCTCGCGCTGATCGAGCGGCACGGCTCCATGACGGCGGCGGCCCACGCCCTCCACCTCACACCCGCGGCGGTCACCCAGCAGGTGGCCAAAGCCGAACGCGACTGGCAAGTGCCCCTGGTCGTCCGTGGTCCTCGCGGAGCAACGCTCACCGTGGCCGGCGCGTTGCTCGCCTCCCACGGTCGAACCGTGGAGGAGGCATCGGGCAAGGCCGAGGCGGAACTGGCCGCACTGCTCGGCCACCTCTCACTGCGCCTGCGGATCGGAACGTTCCAGGCGGCTGCCCTGCACCTGCTGCCACCGGCCCTGACGGCTCTGCGGCACCGCCATCCGGACGCCGACGTCTCCGTCGTGGACGTGGTGTCCGGACGCGGAGCGGACGAGATCAACGCGGGGCGTCTGGACGTGGCCTTCGTCGCGTCCTGGGGCAGGCCGCTCGCACCGTCCCCGCAGCTGCGAGCCCACCCGCTCCTGCTGGACCCGATGGTCGTGGTTCTTCCCGACGACCACCCACTGGCCACCGGACAGCCCGCGCACACCGAACTCCGCCTGGAACAGCTGCGCGACGAATCCTGGGTCTCCATCCTGGCCGGCCACGCCGCCCGCGAACAGTTCCACGACGCCGCCCGCGAGGCCGGCTTCACTCCCACCGTGCGCTTCGAGACCGAGTCCTACGACGTAGCCCAGGCCCTCGTCGGCACAGGCATCGCAGTGGCCCTGGTCTCCCGCCTGGCCCTGACCCACGCGCCCGGCACCACCCATCGCGAACTGGCACACCCCAGGCCCTACCGCCAGATCTACGCCGTGACCAAAGCCGATGCCGGCTTCACACCCCTCGCAGACAAGCTCATCGACCTCCTGCGCGACGTCGCCCGCGACACCACCGCCACCTGGGAAGCACCCCTACAAGGCAACGACGCTCACCGAATTCACCTCACGGAACCCGACGAGCCCCCGGCTCCGACGCCCCGGTAGGGGGAGGGGCCGGGCAGGTAGTCGGCGTCGCCTTGTTCTTCCTCGTCGAGGACGGCGGCGGCCGCGGAGACGGTCCAGTCGACGGCGAGTTCCGGGCGCAGCTGCTCGCGGACGGCGTGGAGCTGGTCGACGTCTGCCTGCCCACCCACCCGCACGCCGACATCGCCGTACGGGCCATGCAGGCCGGCAACGACGTGCTCGTCGAGCTTCCCCTGGCCGCCACGATGGACGACGCCCGGCGCATCGTCGAAACGCAACGGGCCACAGGGCGGCGGGCGTTCGTCGATATGATCTCCCGCTTCACCCCCGCCGGCATGCGGCCGCGGCTCCGCCGCGAGCGTCCTGCTCGACTGCCCGGGGGCGTCGGTGCGGTGCACCGCCTCGGCCCTGATATCGAAGTCGTACGGCATGCGGGGCGGGTGGCGCGCCCCGCCCGGCGACAGTCTGAGCTCCGGGGTGCGACCTCTCCTGAGCGGGTTGGGTGAAGTGCGGTGCGTGATCGCGCCCCGAAAGGGCGCGGGGAACTGCGTGACCAGCCGCGACGAGCCCGCAGTCGACGCACTGCGCCTCCCGCGGAGCGCTCAGCGAGCCGCCCGGAAGTCGGCGAGTGCCTCGTCGGCGGAGGCCGGGGTGAAGGGGGCCAGGGCGGTGACCTGGAAGCGGGAGAGGCGGAGGTAGCGCTCGTCGGTCTCGGTCAGGGTCCAGGCGTGGCGGGTGCGGGCGGTCATCGGCCGGTCCGGCTTCGCCAGGCCCTGCCAGGCGAAGTCCATGGTGAGGTCGTAAGTGCGGCCCGCGCCGGGCGTGATGACCAGGTTCCGGAGGTGGTGCGTGCTCGTCTCCACGAATTCGCGGGCGCCTGCGTACCAGGCCGAGACCTCTTCGAAGGTGTGCAGGACGCGTCCGTCGGAGAGGGTCATCTCCAGGTCGTCGGCGATGAGTTCGCGCAGCGGCTCGGCGTCGGTGGCCGGCTGCTCCAGCAGGGAGAGCCAGTAGTGGAGGAAGGCGCGCACGCGGTTCTCGCCGTAGGCCTCGGTGAAGGGTGCCTCGTGCCGGGAGAGGACCTGTTCGGCGAAGGCGGTGATGCGCGGGAGCCGCTCGGCCTCGTCCTGTGCCAGCTCGATGTCGTAGCGGACCACGGCGGCGCCGTCGAGGCCCGGGCCGTGGGTCTCGAAGTCGTGGGTGACGACGGCCCGCGCGGTGGAGTCGCCGGTCCGGGTGATCTCGATGCCGCGCAGGTGGTGGGCGTTGGCCTGGCCCGGGTAGGCGTGCGGCAGTCCGTCCAGGTAGGCCTGGCGTCCGGCCACGTCCGGCAGGCCGCTCTCGGGGGCGCGGTGCAGGACGAAGCCGGGGGTGAGCAGCTCGCCGTGGTGGGCGAGGTTCTTCCGCTCGGTCTCGTAGCAGGTGTACCAGCGGTGGACGACGGTCCGGACGCGGTGCTCGAAGGAGGCCCCGGCGAGGGCTGTGCGGAGCTGGTCGAGGGCGGTGTTCTCGGACATGGGTGGCGCCTTCTGTACGGGACGGGACCGGTTGTGTGTGCACGCACACAATAAAGGTGTGTGTATCTGCACGCAAGTGCAGGGGGGAGTGGGCAGGATGCCGCTACAGCGTTGCGGCGGCGATGTCCAGAAAGTCCCGCACAGGGGCCGTGCAGTCGTTCTCCGCCACCGCCAGGCACGTCTCGACGGGCGGGGCGTCGGTGACCGTCAGGTAGACGAGGTCGGGACGGGAGTGCGAGCCCGCGATGCTGACGGGGACGAGCGCGACGCCCTGGCCGGAGGCGATGAGCTCGAACTTCTCCTCCAGCGTGTGCGGCCGCCGCGTCCTGCCGTCGAGCATCGGTTCACCGTCGAGATCCGCCGACGTCAGGGCGCGGCGGCCGGCCAGCGGATGCGTCACGGGAAGGCACGCGACCTCGGTCTCGTGACCGACGGGGACGATGTGCAGCCCCGAGTCGTCGAAGGGCCGCCTCAGGAACCCCACGTGCACGCGGCCGTCGCGGAGCGGCGCGTCCCGTTCCCATCAGCGCAGCGGAAAGACGTCGATCTCGACCTTCGGACGGCTCGCCGTGAACGCCCGGATCGCGTCCGACACATGCAGGCCGGGCGAGAAGCCGACGACGAGCCGCTGCGCGCCCCGGTGGGCCTCGTGCACGCGCTGCAGTGCCACGTCCACCACTGCGGTGATTCGTGACGCTTCGTCATAGAGCTGTCTTCCCGCGGGGGTCAGGTCGACGCTGCGCGTGGACCGCGTGAACAGCGGGCACCCCAGCTCCTGTTCGAACACGCGGATCTGCCGGCTGAGGACCGGCTGCGCAATGAACAATGCCTGCGCCGCCCGGCCGAAGTGCCGGTGCTCGGCGACCGCGACGAGGTAGCGGAGCTTGCGCAGATCCAGGTCCATACCGCGACGGAATCAATGCGGTCCGAAGGGTATTGGACCGCCGGCCGGGCCGTTCGGAGACTTGCAGCGTGATCAGCGCAACCGCTCCGACCGCAAGAGGAACCACATGACCCGGAGCAGATCGCGGCACTGCGCGACCGACTGGCACAGCGCACTCTCGATCTGCTCTTCGTCAACGCCGCCATCACACGCGGCGACATCCCGATCGGCGACGTTCCGACGGACATGTTCACCGACGTCATGACGACCAACGCACTCAGCCCGATGCGCGTCGTGGAGCGGCTCGGCCCGCTGGTCGCGCCGACCGGCACCATCGGCGTCATGTCCTCCGACCAGGGAAGCGTCGCCCTGAACACGGAAGGCGGGCAGGACCTGTACCGGGCCGGCAAGTCCGCGCTGAACCAGCTGATGCGCTGCTACGCCGCCCGCCACGCCGGGGACACGCGGACGCTGCTGCTCATGGACCCGGGCTGGGTGCGCACCGAACTCGGCGGCCCCGAGGCCGATCTCAGCGTGGAGGAGAGCGTCCCGGGGGTGGCGGAGACGATCGAGCGCCACCAGGGGGAGCGCGGCCTCCACTTCCTCGATTACGAGGGGAAGGCGGTGCCCTGGTAGACCTGGGGCCGCTGCGGGGAGCCCTGCGGTCCCGGACACACGGTGTCCGGGACCGCGCTGTCACACGTACCGTCTCAGGGCGCCAGGCGCAGTTCGTCGATGCAGCGCAGCACGGTCGCGCGGAGGGCCTCGACGATGACGGGGATGAAGTTGCCGTCCGCGGTGTCCGTCATCCACGGGTCCATGGTCGTGGAGATCAGGTACGTGACCGGCAGTTGGTGGTCCTCGTCGACGACGCCGAGCCGGGTACAGAATGCGTCGGTGAACTTCCTGCCGTGCAGGGCGGGGTCGAAGTCGGATGCGGTGACGATGAGCGGGGGCATCTCCTGGGGGCGCGGGGCCCTGGGCTCGACCAGGTCCGGGTCGACCCTGAGCCGTTGGGCGATGCGGTGGTTGAGGTCGTTGGCCGTCTTCAAGCTGGTGTTGTTCACGGGGTTGAAGGCGTAGCCGATGATGATCTGGTCCGAGCCCAGCTCGCTGAGCAGGTCCAGGGCCCGGTGGTCGCGGAGCAGTTCCTCGTTGCTCTTCGGGACGATGTGCTCGTGGATGTAGGCGAGTTGCTCGTCGATCTTCTTCGGGTCGGGGTGCGCGGCGTGTTCGGCGGGGATGCGCTGGCAGGTGGCGACCGTGAACGGGTCGTGGGGGCCGGCCATGGTGCGGATGGCGGCGTAGAGACGTTTGCTGTTGAACAGCGCCTGGCCGAGGATGCGTCCGTAGCCGGCGGCGTCGGTGCGGATGACGCGATGGCTCAGGTAGACGCCGGCGGCCGCGGCGCCCGGCTTGGAGCCCTCGATGCCGAAGAGGCCGACGTTGGCGTCGATGTCCGACGATCCCTCGTCGATGTAGGCGGCGCCCATCGCGATCAGGTTGCGCTGCCGCTTGTCGCGGTAGCACAGGCCTCCGGCCGGATAGGGGATGTAGCCGGCCTTGTGCGGGTCGATGCTGATGGAGTCCGCCCGGTGCAGCGCGTCGTACTGCTCGTTGACGTAGCGGCTCATGGCCACCTCCGGCGTGATCCGCGGCCTCTCGTAGCCGAGCGGCGCCTGGCGGGGCGGCCGTTTGACGGCGGCGAAGTAGCCGCCCCAGGCGGAGTCGACGTGGACGGGGTAGCACAGGCCCCGCCTGGTGTACTCGTCGCGCAGGTCCAGGATGCCGGTCAGCGGGTCGACGGCGCTGAGTTCGGTGCTGCCCACGATGGCGACGTCCAGCAGCACGGGCCGGTGGTGGAGCAGGCATTCGTCGAGCAGTTCACGGCGCGCCTGCAGCGTGGCCCGTGCGTCGAGGTCGACGCCGACGGGCCGGAGGTTGTCGCGGCCGATGCCGAGCACGGCGGCCGCCTTGGGCCAGCTGTAGTGCATGGTCGCGGACGCCAGGATCACGCCCGGTTCGACGTCGCCGTTGAGGCAGCGGCGGAAGCTCTCGTACCCCAGGTGCTGGATCGTGTACGCGTCGATGAGGCCCATCTGCGCGTCGGTCAGCTGGTAGGCCTCCTGCATCCGGGTGGGCAGTTCGAGCGCGGTGTCCGGCCGCAGGTTCACCAACTGCCATGCGGTGAGCTCCAGGAGCGGGTAGTGGGTGCCGTCGGGGAGGGGCACGGTGATGTCGCGGGCCACCGCGAGTTCGCGTTCGCGGCGGATGGCCTCGGCCATGGCGACGGGGTGGTAGGTGAGGTTGCGGGCCGACCAGGCGGCCTCCAGGTTGGCGACGGTGCCGTCGCAGGTGATGTGCCCCCAGGAGGTCCGGTCCGGGTAGCCCAGCAGCCGGCACAGGTCCTCGCCGACGGTCTTCTCCAGGAGCGTGGTGACGGGTGAAGCCTCGACGGCGACGTTGTTGGGGTTGTAGAGCATGCCCGCGATGTAGCCGGCGATGCCCGGTATCGTCAGGTCCCAGTTCATGTGGCCCTGGAACCGGTAGCTCCAGGCGGGGACCGAGCCGCGCAGGTGCTTGAGCAGCGTGTCGAACTCGGAGCGCAGGTGCTTGACGTCCTGCTGGTAGGCCTCCGACTTCTTGATCTCGTCGGTGACGTAGGCGGGGTCGTCCGGGTAGAGCTCGCGCCGGTCGGCGGCGTGCGCGTCCACCGCCTGCCGGAGGAGCTCTTCCAACAGGGCCTGGTTCTCGGCCTTCGGGCCGAGGAACCATGCCGCGAGGTGCGAGGTGCCGGGGGCTTCGGCGAGATCGAAGTGGGGCCGGTGCCGTTCGAGGGCTTTGGCGTACGCGTGCCGGGCGGCGGCCGCGGGCTTCGCGGGCTGGGCAGGCTTCGTGGGCTTGTCGGCCATGACGGCTCCTTCGCAGCGATTCGCACGTGCGATCACCGGCCCAGCATGAGTGCGGGCCCGGGTGGCAGCCAGAGGGTGAATCGGCCATGAGGGATGACCGTGTTGCGAGAGGGGTGGATGTCGGACGGTGGCCGAAAACGGAGCTGTGGGCCGTCGTGACGGGTACGACAGTGGACTCTCGTGCCCGGCGGTGGTGTTTCCGCATTTCGGAGAGGACGGCGAATGACGTCGAGCGAGTCGCACCCTTCCCGGCCCGTCCTGATCAACGACGTGCGGGTCTTCGACGGCGTGCACGACGAAGTGAGCGATACGCGCTCGGTGTACATCGCGGACGGGCGGATCGCCGCCGAGGGGGAGCCCCCGGCGCCGGAGGCCAGGGTCGTCGACGGCGGCGGGCGCGTGCTGATGCCCGGTCTCAGTGATGCGCATGTGCACGTGTTCATGGCGGGGAGCACGGAGGAGGAGATCCTCCACGCCCCCACGGGGACGGCCTACTACAACGCGCTGGCCGAGGCCGAGCGCATGCTCCTGCGCGGTTTCACCACCGTCCGCGACATGGGCGGGCCCGTGACCGCCCTCCGCCGGGCCGTCGACTCGGGTCGCTTCCCGGGGCCGAGGATCTACGCGAGCGAGGGGATGGTCTCCCAGACCTCCGGGCACGGCGACTTCTCCCACATCCACGACGCGGCGCGGGAGTTCGGCGGCCCGCAAGCGCGGATCGAGGCGGCGGGGTGCGTGCGGGTGGCCGACGGGCGCGACCGTGTCCTGGCCGCCGTGCGCGAGCAGCTCAAGAGGGGCGCGAGCCAGATCAAGGTGTATGCGGGCGGCGGGGTGTGCTCCAGGCACGACCCCCTGGACACCCAGCAGTTCACGCTCGACGAGCTCCGGGCGGCCGTCGAGGCGGCATCCGACTGGGGCACGTACGCGGCCGCGCACGTCTACAATTCCGCGGGCATCCGGCGTTCGGTCGAGGCCGGGATCGTGTCGGTCGAGCACGGGCACCTCGCGAGCGAGGAGACCGTGGCGATGCTCGCGAGGAAGGGGGTGTGGCTGAGCACCCAGCCGTGGCTGGAGAGCGACCACCACTACCCCGACCCCGACAGGGCGGAGAAGAACCACCAGGTCTGCGAGGGCGTGAAGCGGATCTACGCGTGGGCGCGCACGTACGGGGTGAAACTCGCCTTCGGCACCGACCTCTTCCTCAGCCCGGGCGAGACCCACCGGCAGATCGAGATGTTCGTCCGCCTGTCCACCCACTTCGGGTTCAGGCCGGTGGAGGCGTTGCGCATGGCGACATCCGGCAATGCGGAGCTGTTCCGGCTGAGCGGTGAACGGGACCCGTACAAGGAGGCGCGGCTGGGGGTGATCGAGCCGGGTGCGTGGGCGGATCTGCTGCTGGTCGACGGGGATCCGACGCAGGACCTGAGCCTGCTGGCCGATCCCGGCAAGAACCTCGCCCTCATCATGAAGGGCGGCCGCATTCACAAGGACCGACTCGGCTGAGGCGGCGGGCGCCCAGCCACACGCCCGGATCCTCCGTCGTGCGGCTGCGGCCCGGCGCAGTGATGCCGCCCCGGGGCTACTGCTGGGTGTAGGTGAGGGGGCCGGTGAGGGTGATGTCCGTGCCCTTGCTGTCCAGGATGCCGATCAGCTTGCCGTTGGTCTTCCCGTTGTAGGGGGTGTACGAGTAGCACGTCTGCGCAGGCGGCCAGTTGTCGCACTTCCACTCGGGCTGGACCCAGATCGCCGCGCGCTCGCCGCCGTTGCCGGTAAGCTGGAACGTGGTGCAGTAACCGGACTGGACGTTGGGGACCCAGACCTGCCGGTCGATGAGGTGCACCGAGACCGCGAGGGGCCCGAACTCCCCCGGGCCGGACTTGTTGCACAGCTTGAGCTGGTGAGGGGTGACGGCGTACGCCTGGCTGCTGCCGACAAGGCAGGCCGCCGCGGCGGTGGCGCCGAGGACCGCGAGCGTGCGTGCGGTCTGCCGCTTGAAGGCGGTGAAGTTCATGATGCTCCTCGTGCGTGCCCGGTGGGCTGTGCGGCCCACCGGGCGATGGATGCGCTCAAGTGCGCAGAACCACCCTCACGTTCCGGTGTTGCCGGAACGTTGACGCACGGTTGGCGGTGCTGTGACGGGCGTCAGGAGCGGGCGCTGCGCGCCGTCGCGCGGCGGTCGAGGAGCTGCTGGTCGTAGAGACTGTCGGGCAGCATGTGCTTGCCGTCGGACTCGATCTGTCCGTCACTGCCGTTCATGAGGGTGCCGGTGCAGCCGATGGCCCAGTTGTGGGCGGTCGGGGGCTCCTGGGCCATGTACTGCTGGGTGGTGCAGTTGTAGGCGGTGCTGTTGGCGTCGGACCAGCCGTGGCCGCTGCCGCGGCTGCCGTTGTTGACGAGCAGCAGCGAGCCGTCGAGCGTCACGTCGTCGTAGAGGGTGCCGCTGCCCCAGCGCTCGTGGCCGCCCGCGTCGTAGGTCTGGTCCACCAGGGTCGCCTTGCAGCGGGAGAAGACGTTGGGGCCGGACTGGCGGCCGTAGGTGGAGAAGGCGTGGATCTTGGACGCGGTGACGGCGCAGTCCTGGACCAGGTTCTGCTGCCCCTGCAGGAGGTAGGCCTCCGAACGGGCCGAGGAGTCGGTGGTGTTGAAGTCCAGGGCCTGGGTGTGCAGGACGGAGATGCGCCGGCTCTGCGGGCCGAGTGCGGTCTGGCCGCTGCCGCCGAAGTGGCGCCAGGTGACGCCGGTGATCCAGGAGTCCTGGACGGCGTTGAACTCCCACGGGGCGGCGTTGTAGAAGGACTTGGCGTAGTCGGGGTCGCCGCTCATGGCCTGGCCGTCCAGGCCCAGGTTCTCCACGCCGACGTGGTCGATGCGCGGGAAGGTGTACTTGTAGACCGTCGCCTGCGTGTACTGCTTCTCCAGCGCCGTGGTCAGGGGGATGTCGAGGGTGACCTTGTCGCCGTGGACGGCGGTGACCTTCCGCTCGGAGCGCAGGCTCCAGTTGGGCTTCCACGCGTCGGTCATGCCGAGGGCGTCGATCCACGCCTGGGTGGTCGGCCGCTCCACGACGACCTCGTCGCCGACGTTGAGTCCGGCGGTGCTGCCCAGCGTCAGGGTCGTGCCGCCGACGGGCACGTAGTCGTCCGTCACCTGCTGCGGGGTGCCGACGGGGGTGTAGCGCGCCGTGTTCCCGATGGTCAGCAGGGTGCGCACCGAGGGCTGGTCGGCGACGAGCACGGTGGAGCCGGTGCCCGACCCGCGCAGGACGACGCCGCTCGCGGTGATGTGCAGCTGCCCGGCGATGTGGTACTGCCCCGGCGAGAGCTGGACGGCGCCCCGCATCCCGTCGGAGCCCTGCGGCAGCGCGGCCACCTTGTCGATCGCCGCCTGGACGGTGGCGGTCGCATCCCCCGTGCCCGGGGCCGGGACGGTCGCCTTGACGGTCGCCTTCGGCAGCGACGCGCCGCCGCCCTCGTACCCGGCGTAGGAGTAGTCGGGGATCCGGTTGCCCTGCGCGTCCTGCCCGTAGGCCAGGTGACCGTTCTTCAGGCTCAGCCACGAACCGCCCGTGGGGCCGGATGCCGTTGCGCGGCCCTGGCCCGCGGGGGCCTTGCCGTTCGTGCCGGCCGTGGCCGCCGTCGCGTGGGGCTGGGCCAGGCCGAGGCCCAGGCCACCGGCCAGTGCTGCCGTCGCCACGAGGGTCGAGATGGCGTGGCGCCGCGATATGCGAACTCTGTCCCGAGTCACGGGACACCTCCTTGCTGTCCGTACCGGCCGGTGAGTGGGCTCGCCGACCGCGAGGAGGCTTGCAGACGAGGGGTGGAGAAAGGTTGCCAAAAGATTGACGGCAGGGGGCGGGAGCCGTGCGCCGCTCCCGCGTGCCGACGGTCCACGGTTTGGCGGGACGGCTTACGTCGGGTAACTTGCGTCAGCATTTTGTCTTGTGGGTGGATTCCGAGGGGTACGTGATGGCGGAGGCAGAAGGCGCCGCCTTGAGGTTCGCGGTGCTCGGCCCGGTGCGCGCCTGGCGCGGGGAGAGCACGCTGGACCTCGGCAGCCCCCAGCAGCAGGCCGTGCTCGCCGCGTTGCTGCTCCACCACGGCCGCCCGGTCGGGCGTGACGAGCTGCTGTACGCGGTGTGGGGCGAGGACCTGCCCGCCTCGGCGGTGGGCACGCTGCGCTCGTACGTCTCCCGGCTGCGCCGCAGCCTGCGGCCGGCGAGCGAGACGAGCGGGCCCGGCCCGCTGGTCCCGCTCGCCGGGGGCTACGCCCTGGAAGCAGATCCCGGTGTCCTCGACGCCGACGTCCTGGAGGACATGCTCGCCGCAGCCGGACGGGCCCGGTCGGCCGGGGAACACCGGCGGGCCGGCGAGCTCCTCGTCCGGGCGCTGGACCTCCCGCAGGGCACCCCGCTGGCCGGGGTGCCGGGCCCGTTCGCCGAGCGCGAGCGCGACCGGCTCGCCGAGACGCTGCTGGCCGCCGAGCAGCAGCTGGCGGAGACCAGGCTGGAACTCGGGCGTCACACCGAGGCGGTTCCCATCCTGGCCGGACTGGTCAGGCAGCACCCGCTGCGGGAGCGGCTGACGGAGCTGCTGATGCTCGCGCTGTACCGGTCCGGCCGCCAGGGCGAGGCGCTCGGCGCGTTCCTGGACACCCAGCGGCACCTGGACGGCGAACTCGGCGTCGCACCCGGCCCGGAACTCCAGTCGCTCTACGAGCGGATCCTGCACGCCGACCCCGACCTGACGGCCCCTGCCCAGGACCCGGCCCCGGATGCCCAGCCGGCCGTCACCGCAGCCGCCGCACCCCCGTCCGCCTACCTCGCCCCCCACCTGCTGCCGCAGCCACCGGCCGGCTTCGTCGCCCGGCCCGAGGAACGGCAGCGGCTCGACGAGGCGTGCGCCGGCGACGGGACGCGGGCACCGCGCGTGCTCGTCGTCGCCGGGGCGGCCGGGAGCGGCAAGACCTCGCTGGTCGTCCACTGGGCGCACGGGGCGGCCGAGCGGTTCCCCGACGGCCGGCTCTACGCCGACCTGCAGGGCTTCGACCCCCGGGGCCCTGCCGACCCCGCCGGGATCCTGCACGCCTTCCTGCGCGCCATGGGCGTACCGGACGACGAGATCCCGGCGTCGGCCGAGGCGCGCTCCAGGCTCTTCCGCGACCTCGTGCGCGACCGCCGCCTGCTCGTCGTCCTCGACAATGCCCGGTGCGCCGACGACATCACCCCCTTCCTCTCCGACGGCGATACCACGCACACCGTCGTCTGCAGCCGGCACGCCCTGGACGGACTGGTCCTGGGCGGGAACGCGGCGTACCTGCCGGTCGGCGTCTTCACCGCCACCGCCGCCCACGAACTCCTGCGCCTGCGGCTGGGCGACGAACGCACGCTGCAGGACCCCAAGGCGGCACGCCGCCTGGTCGAACTGTGCGACTTCCTGCCCCTCGCGCTGAGCATCGCCCTCGCCCGGCTGGTCATGCACCCGCAGTGGTCGGTCGCCGACCTCGTCGCCGAACTGGAGGACGAGCAGGCACGCCTGGGCGCCCTGGGCCTGTCCGGCGACCGCAGCGTTCAGCGTGAACTGGGCCTGAGCAGACGCCACTTGCCGCCGTCGGCCGCCCGGCTGCTGCCGCTGCTCGCCCTCCACCCCGGCCCCGGGATCGACGGCCTGACCGCCGCCGCCCTCCTCGACGAGTCACCGGCCGCCGGCCGGCAGGCCCTGGCGGACCTGGCCGCACTGCACCTGCTCACCGAATCCCGGCCCGGCCGCTACCAGGCACACGACCTCGTGCGCCTCTACTGCGGCCGACTCGCCGAGGAGGAACTGCCGCCGGGGGACCGCGAGCGGGCCACGCAGCGCCTCGCCGACTACTACCTCGCCGCGACCGCCACCGCCGCCGCCGTGATCTTCGGGGACGACCGCACCCCCTTCCCTCCCGTGGCCGGAGTGCCCCGGGCCCTGCCCCGGCTCGCGGACACCCGTGACGCACTGCGCTGGTGGGGCCCCGAGGCCCCGGTGATCCGCAAGCTCATCGACACCTGCGCCGCGTCCCACGACCACGAGCGCGCCTGGCGGCTGGCCCACAACGCCGCGAGCTACTACGCCTGCACCGACATCGGTGCCTGGCTGGACTGCGCCACCCTCGGCCTGCGCGCCGCCGCACACCTGCAGGACCCGGTCGCATCGGCCCGGGCCCACACCACGATGGGCATCGTCCTCGGCCAGCTCCACCGCCCCCAGGAGGCCTTGCCGCACCTGGAACGCGCGCTCCAGCTGTTCCCGCCGGGCGACCGCCATTGCACCATCGCCATGGGCATGCTCGCCGGCATCCACTACGACCTGGGCCGTGCCGACCTGGGACGGCAGCGCTTCGCCGAGGCCCTCGAAGCGGCCCGCGCCGCCGACGCCTTCCTGGAGGCGTTCGTCCTGCACCGCATGTGCATGGCGGACATGGCCGTCAGCCCGCCCGAGGAACTGCTGCACCGCGCCCGCCACGCGCGACGGCTCCTGGCGGACCGGCCGTCGGGCCAGATAGCCCTGGGCACGCTGGGCTTCGAGGCCCACGCCCTGGACCGGCTCGACCGCACCGCGGAGGCCGAGACCACCTGGCGCCACCTCATCGAACTCAGCGCCGACGCCGGCGACGACCACCTCCACGGCCTCGCCCAGGCCCAGTTCGCCGCATTCCTCGACAGCCACGGCCGCCCCGCGGAAGCCGCCGCCCACCTCGACACCGCAATCGCCTTGTACCGCAGGCGGGATGACGGCCGTGCCGTGGCCGCGCTCACCCGCCGGCTCATCACCCTCGGGCCGACGGGGCAGATCCTCGCTGCCGGGTGAGGCGGGTGTGGCCCGAACGTCTGCGCGGCCTCACATCCGGGACCTGAGCACGTCGACCTCGCAGCCCGGCGCGGACGGGTCGAAGCCGTGCTCGGCCAGCCAGCGAACCGCCCGCAGACTGCGCAACGACCACCACCCACGGATCACGTCGAGGTCGACATCGGTGCCGTATCCGGCGACGACGTTGCCGAGGTGCTCCTCGTGTCCGAGCGTCAAGGTGGCGAGGTCGTACAGGGCATCACCCCGGCCCGCTTCGGACCAGTCGATGATGCCGGTGATCTCGTCGCCGTCGGCGAAGACGTGGGCGATCTGCAGGTCGCCGTGTGTGAACGCCGGAGTCCACGGCCGGAGCGCGGCCTCGGCGACCTCGCGGTTGCGGGTGACCAGGCCGACGGGCAGGACGCCGTTCGTCACGAGCCACTCGCACTTGGCGTCGAGATCCGCCGCCAACTCGTCGATACCCCGGCCGGGCCAGGGCGGCAACGGCGCGTCGTGCAGCTTCCGGAGGGCGGCACCCGCTGCGCCCCACGCCGCCGGCGACGCGGCCGACGGCTCGCCGAGGCGGCCGAGTGCGGTCCCGGGGACCGCGGCGAGTGCGAGCACGGGCGGTTTGCGCCACAGGACTTCCGGGGTCGGGACCGGTGCCAGGGCCATCGCCTCGACCTCGACGTCCATGCGCGCCTGATCGGCGTCCACCTTCAGGAACACGTCGCCGACGCGCAGGGTCGCGCGCTCGGAGTGGGCGACGACGACCTCGACTTCGTCCATGGCGGTCAGTATTGCGGGACGACTGTCGACGTCGCCGGGTTTATCGCGTGCGCTCGCCCCGGCCGGGTAGGGGGACGAGGAGACGATGCGCAGTGAGGAAACAACGGGGAAAGGGAGCAGCCGTCATGACGTTGCCGTGGCGTGAGGACGAGCAGTGGCGCCGTCGGTACCCGCAGGCCGGGCCCGACTGGACGCAGGGGATGCCGCAGGGGCAGACGGAGCCGTTGACCCCCATGGGGCGGGTCGAGCAGTACGGACGGATGGGGAGCGCGCTGCGCGGTGGTTACGTGGCCCCGTGGCAGCGGAAGGTGATCTGGGGGTTCGTCATCGGCGCGGTCGTCATAGCCGCGGTGGCCGTCCTCCTGGTGCTGTTCGGCTGAGCGGCGTCAGCGCCGCCCCACGTGCGTCACCGGGCGCACCCGCATGCCGGACCAGGTGGCGTCCAGGGAGATGAGCATGACCCCGGTGACCCCGTGACCCGCGAGGTGTTCCTGGAGGATGTCCCGGTTGAGGTCGGTGCCCGCCTTGGTGCCGCCCTTGCGGTACGCGACCCAGAACAGTCCGTCGAGGGGGACGGTGGCCAGCGCGTCCTTCAGTGACGCTTCGAGCGCGGCGGCGTCGGGTACGAAGAGCACGGTGAGGTCCGGCTGCCGGTCGGCCGCGCCCGTGGCATCCGCGGCCGATGCCGCCGTGGCGCCCGCGGGAAGCGGGCCCGGGCTCCAGTCCCGGGGCGCCCCGATCAGCAGGAGGGCCGAGCCCTCTTTCACGCCCAGCTTCTCTGCGGTCGTTTTGGCCATGCCTGCATCGTAGGGACGGCACTGCGTGCCTCACTGTTCCGCCACCGGGTACGGCACGAACGTGCTGCTGTTCTCGTCGATGGCAAGGGGGCGTCCCAGGGGCGGTACGGCCCGCTGCGGGCAGTCGAGGCGTTCGCAGATGCGGCAGCCCATGCCGATGGGCGTGGCGGCCGCGGCGTTGGCGAGGTCGAGACCGTCGGAGTAGACGAGCCGGCCGGCGTGGCGGACCTCGCAGCCCAGGCCGATGGCGAAGGTCTTGCCGGGCTCGCCCCAGCCGCCGCGCTGCCGGGTCACGGTGCGCGCGGTCCACAAGTAGCGCTGCCCGTCGGGCATGGCGGCGATCTGCACCTGGATGCGGCCGGGTGCGGCGAAGGCCTCGTAGACGTTCCACAGCGGGCAGGTGCCGCCGGCGCGGGAGAAGTGGAAGCCGGTCGCGGACTGCCGTTTGGACATGTTGCCGGCGCGGTCGACGCGGACGAAGGAGAACGGCACCCCGCGCAGCCGGGGGCGTTGCAGGGTGCTCAGGCGGTGGCAGACGGTCTCGTAGCCCACGCCGAAGTGGTCGGTGAGCCGCTCGATGTCGTACCGCATCTCCTCGGCCGCCGTGTGGAAGGCGCGATAGGGCAGGATCAGTGCGGCGGCCACGTAGTTGGCGATGCCGATCCTCGCGAGCGACCAGGTCGTGGACTGCTCGGCGTAGTCCTCCGCGGCGAGCGCCGACAGTTCGTCCGCGAATTCCAGCAGGGCCAGCTGCGTGGCCATCCGGAAGGCCCGCTGGCCGGGGCGCAGCCGGTCGGCGAGGTGCAGGGTGCGGTGCGCCGGGTCGTAGTGGTGCAACCGGCCGGAGCCCGCGGCAAGTTGCACAGCGTGACGGCCGGTGAGCCGTGCCGACAGGGCCGTCAGGACCCCGCCGGGGCGGATGCCGAGGTCCGCGGCCAGGCGTTCGGCGGCGAGGTCGAGGTCGTGGAGGTAGTTCTGGCGGCGGTAGAAGAACTCGCGGATCTCCTCGTGGGGCGTGCGCGGTGCGCTCGGCGCGCCGGCCCCGTCCCGGCCGTCCGCGGCCTCGGCCAGCCGCTCGTTCAGGGCCTGGTTGCGGCGTCCGAGGTCGAGCAGGACGGCGGCGACCGCCGGCAGCCGGGAGGCGAGTTCGGACAGGTCCGCGGGGGAGACACGGGCGGCGGTGATCTCGTCGGCGAGGGCTTCGCGCAGGTCGGCGAGGACGCGGGTGGTGTCGAGTTCGGAGAAGAAGGCGGGGTCCACGCCGAACGCCTCCGTCAGCCGCAGCAGGACGGGGACGGTCAGCGGGCGGGAGTCGTGCTCCATCTGGTTGAGGTAACTGGGCGATATCGCCAGGATCCTGGCGAACTCGGCCTGGCTGAAGCGGCGTTCCTCGCGCAGCCTCCGCAGCCGCGCTCCCGCGTACGTCTTGCTCACGATCGTGAGTGTAGACGTGTGACCCCTGGTACCGGACCTTCGCAAGCTTGGCAAAAGACGGGCCGAAGATTCGCAACAGTTGGCAGGGAGCCACGGTTGAAGGCACTGCGTGCCACTGCCAGGGTCGTACTGAAGCAAGCGCACGTGTTCTTCGCAGAGTTGACAGCGACGGGAGTCGAGCATGACGCAGGCACAGACACAGGCAGCAGAAGCGCTCACCCGGCGGTGGGCGACCGACCCCCGCTGGACGGGCGTCGAGCGCACCCACAGCGCGCAGGACGTGATCCGGCTGTCCGGCACCGTCCGCGAGGAGCACACCCTGGCACGCCGCGGCGCCGAGCGCCTGTGGCGGCAACTGCACGACAGCGACTACCTCCACGCGCTCGGCGCGCTCACCGGCGGCCAGGCCGTGCAGATGGTCAGGGCCGGACTCCAGGCGATCTACCTCTCCGGCTGGCAGGTCGCCGCCGACGCCAACCAGGCCGGGCACACCTACCCCGACCAGAGCCTGTACCCCGCCAACTCGGTGCCGCAGGTGGTCCGCCGCATCAACAACGCACTCCTGCGCGCCGACCAGATAGCCACCGCCGAGGGCGGCACCGACACCACCGACTGGCTCGCCCCCATCGTCGCGGACGCCGAGGCCGGCTTCGGCGGCCCGCTGAACGCCTTCGAGCTCACCAAGGCGATGATCGCGGCCGGCGCCGCCGGCATCCACTACGAGGACCAGCTGGCCTCGGAGAAGAAGTGCGGCCACCTGGGCGGCAAGGTCCTCGTCCCCACCGCCCAGCACATCCGCACCCTCAACGCCGCCCGCCTGGCCGCCGACATCGCCGACGTGCCCACCCTGATCGTGGCCCGCACCGACGCACTCGCCGCCACACTGCTCACCAGCGACGTCGACGAGCGCGACGCCCGCTTCTGCACCGGCGGGCGCACCGCCGAAGGCTTCCACCGCGTCGAGAACGGCATGGCCCCGGCCATCGCCCGCGGCCTCGCCTACGCCCCCTACGCGGACCTGCTGTGGATGGAGACCGGCACCCCCGACCTGGCCCAGGCCCGCGAGTTCGCCGAGGCCGTCCACGCCGAGTACCCCGAGCAGATGCTCGCCTACAACTGCTCGCCGTCCTTCAACTGGAAGGCATCCCTCGACGACGACCAGATCGCCAAGTTCCAGCGCGAGCTGGCCGCGATGGGCTACCGCTTCCAGTTCATCACCCTGGCCGGCTTCCACTCCCTCAACCACGCCATGTTCGACCTCGCCCGCGGCTACGCCGAGCACGGCATGACCGCCTATGTCGACCTGCAGGAGCGCGAGTTCGCCGCGCAGCAGGACGGCTTCACCGCCGTCAGGCACCAACGCGAGGTCGGCGCGGGCTACTTCGACCTCGTCACCACGGCCGTCAACCCCGCCTCCTCCACCACGGCGATGACGGGTTCCACCGAGGAAGAGCAGTTCCACTAGGAAGGCCGACCAGGAAGCCGACGGAGACCCCGCATGCCCACCACCACCGCACCGACCCGCCCCGTCCGTGTCCTCGGCACGCCCGGCAACCGTCACGACGAGATCCTCACCCCCGAGGCACTGGACTTCATCGCCCGCCTGGACGAAGCCTTCGCCGGCCGGCGCCGCGACCTCTTCAAGGAGCGCCGCCGCCGCGCCCTGCTCCTCGCCTCGGGGGCCGCACTCGACTTCTCTCCCGCCACCTCCTCCGTCCGCAAGGACCCCGGCTGGCGCGTGGCGCCCCCCGCGCCCGGCCTCACCGACCGCCGGGTGGAGATCACCGGCCCGCCCGAGCGGCGCATGACCGTCAACGCCCTCAACTCCGGGGCCCGGGTGTGGATGGCCGACTTCGAGGACGCCACCTCGCCCACCTGGGAGAACATCATCGGCGGGCAGCTGAACCTGCTCGACGCCGTCGAGCGGCGCATCGACTTCACCACACCCGAGGGCAAGGACTACCGGCTGGGGGAGCGGCTCGCGACCATCGTGGTCCGCCCCCGCGGCTGGCACCTCGCCGAGGAACACCTGCGTATCGACGGACGCCCCGTGGCCGCCGCCCTCGTGGACTTCGGCCTGTACTTCTTCCACTGCGCCCGGCGCCAGATCGACGCCGGACACGGCCCGTACTTCTACCTCCCCAAGCTGGAGAACCGCTACGAGGCCCGCCTGTGGAACGACGTCTTCGTCCTCGCCCAGGACCTGCTCGGCATCCCCCGCGGAACCGTCCGCGCCACCGTCCTGATCGAGACGGTCACCGCCGCCTTCGAGATGGAGGAGATCCTCTTCGAACTCCGCGACCACAGCGCCGGGCTCAACGCCGGCCGCTGGGACTACCTGTTCAGCATCGTCAAGAACTTCGCCCACCGCCCCGACTTCGTCCTCCCGGACCGGGCGAAGGTCACCATGACGGCCCCCTTCCTGCGGTCCTACACCGAACTGCTCGTACGCACCTGCCACAAGCGCGGCGCCCATGCGATCGGCGGGATGGCGGCGCACGTCCCCGGCCGGGACGCCGCGGCCGACGAAGCCGCGCACGCACGGGTGCGGCTCGACAAGGAGCGCGAGGCGGAAGACGGCTTCGACGGCTCCTGGGTCGCTCACCCCGGCCTCGTCCCCGTCTGCCGCGAGGTCTTCGACGGGGTACTCGGCGACCGCCCGCACCAGATGGACCGCACGCGCGACGACGTCGACGTCGACGTCAGCGCCGCCGACCTTCTCGCCGTCCGCCGCACCAGCGGCCCGCCGACCCCCGACGGGATCCGCGCGAACGTCGCCGTCGCCCTGCGCTACGTCGAGGCCTGGCTGCGCGGCAGCGGAGCCGTCGCCCTGTACGGGCTGATGGAGGACGCGGCCACCGCCGAGATCGCCCGCTGCCAGATCTGGCAGTGGATACGCCACGGCGCCGTCGACCGCGACACCGTGCGCGCCCACCTCGACGCGGAGGCCGCGGCCCTGGTCGCGGAACGCCCCTACGCCCTGGTCGAGCAGGCCTGCGACATCGTCGAACGGACGGCCCTGGCCAAGGAACTCCCGGCGTTCTTCACCGTCGACGCCTACGACCGGTACCTCGTCCGCAACCGGGAGGCGCAGCCATGACCACGCACATCAGGCGTATCACGCGCGTCGGCGTCGTCGGCGGCGGGCAGATGGGAGCCGGCATCGCCGAGGTCTGCGCCCGGGCCGGACTCGACACCGTGGTCTGCGAGACGGACGCCACCGCCGCGCGCGCCGCCCGCGACCGGGTGGCGGGTTCCCTGGAACGGGCAGTCGAGCGCGGCAAGTCGGACCGCGCCGATGCCGAGGACGCTCTGGGCCGGCTCGTCTTCACCGGCAGTCTGGACGACCTCGCCGACCGGCAGTTCGTCATCGAGGCCGTGATCGAGCATGCGGAGGTCAAGACCGAGGTCTTCGAGGCCCTCGACAAGATCGTCGAAGATCCGGAGGCGATCCTCGCCACCAACACCTCCTCCCTGCCCGTCATGCGGCTCGGCAGGGCCACCCAGCGCTCAGACCGCGTCGTGGGGCTGCACTTCTTCAACCCGGTGCCCGTCCTGCCCCTGGTGGAGGTCGTCACCTCCCTGCACACCTCGTCCGCCACCGCGACCGCCGTCGAGGAGTTCGCCACCCGCACACTGGGCAGAACGGTCATCCGCTCCCGGGACCGGGCCGGGTTCGTCGTCAACGCCCTCCTCATCCCGTACCTCCTGTCCGCCATCCGCATGGCCGAGTCCGGCTTCGCCACCGCCACGGACATCGACACGGGGATGGAGCTGGGCTGCGCCCACCCGATGGGACCGCTCAGGCTCGCTGATCTCATCGGCCTCGACACGGTCGCCTCCATCGCGGAGTCGCTGTACGCGGAGTTCAAGGAGCCGCTGTATGCGCCGCCGCCGTTGCTGATGCGGATGGTGGAGGCCGGGTTGCTCGGGCGCAAGGCGGGGCGGGGGTTCCACCGGTACGGGGTGGGCTGAGCGGTTCTGGTGGCTGCGGGTCGGCTGTGGCTGGTCGCGCAGTTCCCCGCGCCCCTTTCGGGGCGCCCCGAAAGG